>JAHHHZ010000017.1:0-300000 GCA_019359095.1 Pleurocapsa minor HA4230-MV1
CAACAGAGGTTCAAAGATTTCCCATTCTTGGTCGCTAAGACTGCTGGAATATGCCATGATGATTCGATTGAACTGTCTTTCTTACTTTAATCCATCTTGATAAAAGATCTCAAATGGGTTCTATAGAAACAACAGGAGAATTAAATTACTAGTTGAATTAGAACTGAGATTTACCATCTTCAACGCCTTTCTTGACAGTTTCAACCCTATTGTCAAGAGTTTCTTCTGTGCTGCTAGATTCTTCTACCGATTCAGACTCCTCTACTGCTTCCAATTCAGGAGTTTCAATTTCCGCAGTTTCAGCATCTTGAATTTCTTTGGCAGCTTCTAATTCAGCATCTCCAGCATTGTTATTATCCTCAGAAACTTCAACTTCAGCACCTTGAACTTCTTCGACAGCTTCTAATTGAGTAGTATCTTCGGTGTTTTGATGATCCTCAGAGACTTCTGCTTCAGCATCTTGAACTTCTTGAGTTTCTTGAGGATCTCCTAATTTTATTTCCTGGGGAACTACTTCAGCTGAGTTTTCTACATTACTATCTGCACTATTAATGTCAGGAGTTCCGCTTTGAGCAGAAGCACAAGTGCCTAAAAACGCCGCTAAACCCAAAATAATTGATAAAGCTTTAAATTGAAGTTTCATACTAGTTCTCGGTAAAATTTACTTTACTTGTCTAAGTTGGTCTACACAAGATAAAAATAAAAAGTAAAAAAAAAGATAGATTTAAGAATTCACTCTTGAATCTATCTTTTCAAAAATTATATTTATTTAAAATTTTAAGAGATGTCGGAAACTTTAATATAGATTAAATCGTCATAAAGGTTGCATATAAATATAAGAAGCAACATAAAAGACTAAACAGCATATTTCTAATTGTTTATCTAAGTCTAATCAAAACTTTTAAAAACTCTGCTTAGTCTTTTATGGAAAAAACTAGGATTTATATTCAATTTAAAAATCAAATATTCCTATTTAGTTGGTTTTATGTGAGTGTAAATGAAGCTACTAATAGTAAACTTTTAAAGCCTTATAATTAAATAACTTCGACTATTGGGTACTGAAGACTAAATAATAGCCTAGCTATTATATTCTGCGGCAAACAACTCAAAACCAGCCTGTGATGGATCTTCAGTTGTGGCCACCAGTATTTCGGCTTGCTCATTGGCATAATAGTCTGTAGAACCAAACTCTTGACTTGAAAATTCGTTGGTGCCAAGACTTTGTGTTTCAGTAGTAAATTGTGTTGAATTATAAGCTGTAAATCCATCAATAGCAGTAATATTGTTGTTATTAACAATAGAGTCTTCACTTTTTTCGTTATAAAGACCGTATATAGGTAATCCTTGACTCGAATTTGAGCCGTGACCAATATAGTCACTGCCAACACCTTGGGCAGTATTATTTTCAATCGTAGTCCCATGGGTGGTATCGTTCCACATGAAATGGGCATTAATATTAGAGAAACTGCTATCTCTAAGAGCAACGTCAGTAGTATTAAAAAATTTAACTCCACCAGCATCATGGTTTTGGGGATGTTGGGCAGCTAAATTGACACCTTGTACTGTAACACCACTAACTGTACCTCCTCTGGTATCGCCAACGCCAAGACCTTTTCTGCCCACATCACTGATGTTGCAATTGAGAACCTGAAATCCATCGGCACTGTCGAGGTTAATTCCAGTGTTGTTTTGACCGTCAGTGTTTGGTTGGCTCAGACCAATGTTATTGACATCTAAATTTTGTAGAATTAGATCCGTTGCACCATAGCTGTTAATACCAATATTGGCATTAGTTAATTCTAGGTTTTGGATAGTTGCACCATCAGCATCTTGAGTTATGTTTAAAATAGGATCCCATGAGCCACCACCATCAATTACCGTACCCTCTTGACCAGTAAGTGTGATGTCCTTGTCGATAGTAACTCCAGAAGTAGTATAGGTGTTGTTGCCCAACTCAACTGTGTCGCCATCTTGGGCAGCGACGATCGCCGCTTTTAAATCACCCCCAAAATCAGCATCTACATTAATAACGTTTCCACCACTTTCTACTGGAACATTGCTATCTTGACTAATCGTCTCGGGAAAGACAGAATCACTAACCTCACTTTCTGGAGTAGTGTTTGTGTCTCCTGTATATAGACTATCGGTACCTTCAGTACCTGTTTCAGTGCCTGTTTCAGTGCCTGTTTCTGTGACTGCTTCAGTGCCTGTTTCTGTGACTGCTTCAGTACCTGTTTCTGTGACTGCTTCAGTACCTGTTTCAGTGCCTGTTTCAGTGCCTGTTTCAGTGCCTGTTTCTGTGACTGCTTCAGTACCTGTTTCTGTGACTGCTTCAGTACCTGTTTCAGTGCCTGTTTCAGTACCTGTTAGATTTTCGGTGCTGCCAAAATTATCTGTAGAAGTTGAATCAACATTATTTTCAACAGTTAGGGAATCTTCCATGTTTTTTGCTCTAAATTTCAAGATTTACGTTTTACACTACCAGCAAATGCGAAATTAAGACTACTCTTGATAGTGACAATTTGCCTATAAATCCAGGTAAGGATGCTGTTGTATGCCGAGTTGACGATGTGTATATGAAAAAACGTAACAGGCAAAAGATAAAAATTCGGATAACGTTCAGCAAAATAATCCGCTAAAAACGCTAACAAACATTAAAATTTTATTAAAATATCGAATATTTTTGAGATTTTTGCCTAACGCAAATCGCCTGATTTAAGAGCTTTTAGCCTGAATCATTCAGCTCGCTGTCTGATACCACTAATAGCAGTGATATAAATCTTTGATGATAACTTTAAAAAATATAAATTATTCTTATAAATAAAGAGTTGATTCACATCGCACAGATGTAATAATCAATATCTAGTGTTCAGCAGAAATAACAAAGAATGGACTACGGATAACTGCTATCCTGTTTAAACGGTAGGGCAGTAAGTAAATCTCTATTTATGGCTAATTTTTTGTTAGAAGTCGGTACAGAAGAATTACCCGCAGATTTTGTTAGCAGTGCGATCGCACAGTGGCAGAATAAAATCCCAGCTAGCTTGTCGGAACAGTTTGTCAACGCTAGAACCGTTGAGTATTATGGAACTCCTCGCCGTTTAGCCATATTGCTCAAAGATATCCCCGATCGCCAAGCAGATCGAGAAGAAGAAATTAAAGGCCCTCCTGTAACAGCAGCATTTAAAGATGGACAGCCTACAAAAGCAGCAGAAGGTTTTGCGCGTAAGCAGGGTGTGAGCCTGGAAAATTTAGAAATTCGAGATACTAGCAAAGGTGAATTTGTCTTTATTCAAAAGCAAATTAAAGGTCGTCAGACTAGAGAGATTTTGCCAGAGCTTTGCCTACATTGGATTACAAGTTTAGAAGGTAAGCGCTTTATGCGTTGGGGAGATGGGGAGTTGCGTTTTCCTCGTCCGATTAGGTGGCTGGTGGCGTTGTGGAATAGTGAGGTTTTGCCCTTAGAATTGGTTAATGGTTCAGAAAGTATTCAAAGCGATCGCTTTTCTCGGGGACATAGAGTATTACATCCTGAGACCATAACAATTGCTCAAGCCACAGATTACGTTGAGACAATGCGCTCCGCTGCTGTAGAAGTAGATTGTCTTGCCAGAAAAGAGAAGATTGAGTCAGATATCTTGGCGCAGGCTCAGGAAATTGGTGGGAAAGCAGAAATATACCCAGATTTGCTGGCTGAAGTCATTAATTTGGTTGAATACCCTAGTGCAGTTACAGGTAAATTTGAGGCAGAATTTCTGACGCTACCAACGGAAGTAATCACAACGGTAATGGTTAACCATCAACGTTATTTTCCCGTTCATCAAGAGGGAAGTGGAGCGTTGCTGCCTAACTTTATTACTATTTCTAATGGCGATCCACAAAAGAAAGATGTTATTGCCGAAGGAAACGGTAGAGTTATTCGCGCTAGGCTGGCGGACGCACAATTTTTCTATCAAGCAGATTGCGATGAGCATCTAGATACCTATTTGCCTCAGCTAGAAAACGTCACCTTTCAAGAAGATTTAGGTTCGATGCGGGACAAGGTCGATCGCATAATTGATACGGCGAAAATTATTGCCGAACAGTTGAGCGTTGATGAGTCACAGCAAAATGAGATTGAAAGTACTGCTCTTCTGTGCAAAGCAGACTTGGTAACGCAGATGGTATATGAATTTCCTGAACTACAGGGAATTATGGGGGAAAAATATGCAGTAGTTAGTGGTGAATCAGCAACTGTAGCCAAGGGCATTTTTGAACATTATTTGCCTAGAGGTGCGGATGACATCATGCCTAGTACTCTAAATGGTCAGGTAGTTGGTTTGGCAGATCGCCTAGACACTTTAGTCGGCATTTTTGGTTTAGGAATGATTCCTACTGGCTCATCAGATCCTTTTGCCCTCCGTCGAGCAGCTAACGGCATAGTGAACATTATTTGGTCAGCAGACTTACCCCTTAATCTCAATCAATTACTAGAACAGGGAGCAGCCGATTTTGTTTCTGCCCATAGCGATCGCAGTTCACCTTTAATAGCTTTACAAGAGTTCTTTCTGCAACGAATACGAACACTACTACAAGAAGAAAAGGTTGATTATGATCTGATCAATGCAGTGGTAGGAGACAACGATCCTGAATATAGCCAAAGAGCTTTAGAGGATTTATTAGATATTCGCGATCGCGCTCTATTTTTACAATCAACCCGCGACAATGGCAAACTAAATGAGATCTATGAAACGATTAATCGTTCGGCACGTCTAGCAAGTCAAGGCGATTTGGATACACAGACTTTAAATCCTCAAGGTTTAGTTAATCCTGAACTGTTTGAGGAATCGTCTGAACCAGAATTTTATCAGGCATTAGTAGATTTATTACCCCAGACACAAGCAGCGCAACAAGAGCGCAATTATCAATTATTAATTGATGGCTTAACCAGAATTGTTCCTGTGGTAAGTAACTTTTTTGATGGCGACAATAGCGTCTTAGTCATGTCAGAAAATCCTGACGTTAAACGCAATCGCTTAAATCTTTTAGGACTGTTGCGGAATCACGCTAGGATTTTAGCTGATTTTGGAGCGATCGTTAAATGATTACTAATTACTGATTACTGATTACTGATTACTGATTTTACTATCTTGTCTTATGAAAGAATTGCGATCGCAAAATAAAGTCGCGTGAGGTAAAGTGCGTAAAATAGTTGCGGGAAAATTAGGCGCGATCGCATTTTCTAAAGTCTGCCTAACAACTCCTACCTTATGACTTCCTCCTGCTAGGCAAAAGATTTGCTTCGCAGCACAAATTGCGGGAATAGTTAGAGTATAGGCATAGCTGGGTACGGCTGCTAAATCAGCGAAGTAGCCTCCATTTACCTGTTGTTGGCGCGTCTTAGTTTCTGGCTTGACCAACTTTACTACTTGAGGATCTTGAAAATCGGCAACAGTAGGTTCATTAAAAGCCAGATGTCCATTGTCACCAATTCCTAACATACACAGCTCGATAGTCTGCTGCTGTAATAAATTACTATAGCGATCGCATTCCGCCAAGGGTTGTTGGGCATCTCCTTCGATGTAATGGAATTGACGGGGTTGTACTTGTTTTTCTACTTTATGGCGTAAATAATCACGAAAACTACCAGGATGATCGGCAGCTATACCTAAATACTCATCGAGATGGAAGAAGATAATTCGCGACCAATCTAATTGATTTTCTTGAGCGATCGCTTCTTGATTGGGTCCTAAAGGATACCGCTCCGCATATCGTTTATGGGGATAAACCCCAAGACCACGCCCAATCGCCAGCAAAAAGTCTAGCTGTGAATTGCCTGTCGCTAAAATAATCCTGACAGTTGCTTGCTGCTGTAATAATGATTGCAAATACTCTTGTGCCAGCATCACTATGTCTTGAGTCAACTCAGCAGCAGAAGCGGAGATTCTCACGGATAGATCATCAATTTTGATTACCTGAGTATTAAGGGATGGTAAAGTACGATCTGGCATCTATAAATTAATCGAATTTTTTAGTAGAACATGAGCAATATATCTGACATAGCCGTCAAAAACATCGCAGGCAAATCTGAAACATTTGCTGACTATCAGGGTAAGGTATTGCTGATTGTTAATGTGGCTTCCTACTGTGGCTATACTCCTCAATATAAAGGATTGGAACAGCTAAACCAAGATTACCGCGAACAGGGCTTACGAGTGTTGGGCTTTCCCTGTAATGATTTTGGTGCGCAAGAGCCAGGAACTAATGAAGAAATTGCTAAGTTTTGTGAAACTAGCTATGGCGTTAGCTTTGACATGATGGACAAGGTTCACGCTAAGGGTTCTGAACAACATCCTTTATATCAAACCTTAACTAAAGCTGTTGAGCCAAAGGGTGATGTCGCCTGGAACTTTGAGAAGTTTTTGATCGGCAAACAAGGGGAAGTTGTGGCGCGCTTTGGTAGTGGTGTCGCTCCTACTTCTCCTGAATTAATTCAGGCAATTGAAGCTGAACTTGCTAAGTAAATTGCTAAGTAAATTGGTAAGGGCGAACTACTTTTCGCCCTTGTAATACAATTCCCACTCCAGCTACTTTTTATAAGCTTTAGCGGAAGCGGAAGTCCAAATATAGGCTGCTATGCCAAACGGTAACAAAATAAAGATTGCGCCAGAGGTTATGGGATGCAATCTAACAATACTAATAGAACTCATGGCTGCTATACCTAAACCACAGTAAGCTAAACCGACTAAAGGGATACCCAAAACAAGGAAAGCAAACTTTTTATCATCAGGATTCATATCGCTATTATTAAGTTCAATTATTTTTACCCGTCACTAACTATTGTTGTCCTAATTCTTGAGATCTAGCAGTGGCGGTTTTCACCGCTTCAATTAATGCCGAGCGAAATCCCTCACTTTCTAATTTAGCAACTCCAGCGATCGTTGTTCCTCCAGGACTTGTTACACGATCTTTTAATACTGCTGGATGTATTCCTGTCTCTTTAACCAGAGTAGCTGTACCCAATACTGTCTGAGTCGCCAACTGTAAAGCGATCGCTCTGGGTAATCCTGAAGCTACACCACCATCTGCTAAGGCTTCAATTACTAGCGCCACAAAAGCTGGGCCCGATCCCGATAATCCTGTTACCGCATCCATTGAGGATTCACTTACTTCTACTACTTCACCAACGGCAGAAAAGATTGATTTAGCTTGCTGAATATGTTCTGCTTTGGCATATGTCCCTGGAGCGATCGCCGTCATTCCTACACCTACTGTAGCGGGGGTATTAGGCATGACACGAATTACAGGCTGTTGCGAGAAGGCTTGCTCTAATTTATTGATAGTTACTCCCGCCAGAATGGAAATCACCGTGCTGTTAGGATTGGGTGTAATATTGGCAACTACCAAATCGAATACTTGAGGTTTAATTGCCAGTAATAAAATTTGAGCGTCCGATATCGCAACTTGATTATCAGCCGTTACCCGAACTTGATATTTCTGAGCCAAAAAATCTCTTCTTTCTGTGCTGGGTTCACTGACTAATACGGTGTTAGCCACAAAAACCTGTGTCACTAAAAGGCGGGATAATATAGCTTCTGCCATTATCCCGCCACCAATTATACTGAGGCAAATACTATTAGATTCCATGATCTAATAATACTATCTCAATTGAACTTACTGAGCTGCAACATGGGATTGTTGTCCCCAAGCATCAGGTGCAGGAGTTGTGCGACGTACATGAGCTTCCGGAGTGTGTACGTCTTTAAGAATTCCGTTCAGGCTACTAACTTTAACTGAACTAGGAGTAAACAAGAAGATGCTTTCTCCAACTCGTTCTTGGTGTCCATCCATGGCATAAGTACCGCCAGCAATGAAATCCACGGCTCGTTGTGCTTCTTCAGGATTCATAATGTTGAGGTTTAACACCACTGACTTGCGATCGCGCAATGCCAAAATCACTTGAGGCATTTCTTCAAAAGAATGGGGTTCGATCACGACTACTTCTGAATTACCATTGGTTAATCCTGGCATACCGATTACATTATTAATTTTCATTTCTTGTTTGCGGTTGTTTTTATGGTTGCTGGGAGGTACTTTAGTTAGTTCTGGCTGGTTACCATTGGTGGTAGTTGAAAAATTTTGAGCGTCTATCTCCTCTTGAGCTGGATCGTACTCGGTGTAATCTTCTTCGTCACCTTCGTACTCATTTTCAATGCCAAAAAATTCTTTTAAGGTGTTCAACATATTGCTTATTCTTTCCATTAATTTACGACTTTAATTGGTTGCTCTAATATTTCTTTAAAATTGCTGCTTAGTTACTTAGTTACAAATTAGATTTTTAAATTGAAGTTTTGACTGTACAACTCATATTAGTAGGTTATACTTTGCTAACTTCAGTTTCTATTTAATTTAGTAAACTATCAGCTTCATTCTCAAAAGCTAATGAGAAAGTGGCTGTATTCAAAGAAATATTTTATTTGGCGCCTCAATTCTACTCCACCTAATTATAAATGGCAGCCTTAAGGCAATCTATTTTTGATTTAATTCTATTTGCCTTAAGTTTTTGTTACATTTATTGATATTTAAAGGGAATTTGTAGTTAGTCGCGATTAAATTATTTAGCTTGGGGAATAGGTTGTGGTTGTGGTTCTGGATTTGGTACTGGCTGAGGTTCGGGAGTCGGTAATGGTTGCGGGATAGGTGTCGGTACAGGTTGAGGTTCGGGTACTGGTTGGGGAGTAGGGTTGGGACGAGTTGGAGGTGTTTCAATCATGGTAGATATTCTTTAGATATGGTTTTTGTGGTGTTTAATAATAGAGGATTAAAGGGAATACTTTTATCAATGAGCAGTGAACATTGAACAATTGATTAATTAGGCTTAAGACCTCTTTTTAGTGAACAGTGAACATTGCTCACTGTTGAAAAGCGCACCAGATTTGCTCACTAAGTTTTTTGCTAATTTTTGATCAATGATCTAAATTGACATTCGTTATAGGTTTTATTTTTTCTCATTAATAATTGTTGATAATTTTTTCTAAATAACAAACATTTGATAATTTGTGTTTGCTATTTAATATTAGAGAGTATAGACTTCTTTTGGAATTTTACATCTAACCGTTTAAGATGATAATCAAGCATTGACGCATCTATACTTGGCATTTCTTGATAGCAAGTAGGGCAAAACCAATAGACTCGATGGTGATTTATATGTCTCAGTAAATGATCATGGCAGCAAATACAATTGTTCATTTTATGACTCCTTATTTTTCTTAATAAATCTCTCACACCAATCAAATGTTTCCACTACAAGAAACTTGCGATTTTCAAAAGAGTTTATTTAAACAAGAAAAAAAGAAATTGTGTCAATATTTGAGATTTTTTTGTGGTTATAAATTAATTGTATAAATCATTGCGTTTATTCTGTCTCTGACCATCGATAGAGTTCTTATTTTATTTAACAAAACTTTATTTATCACTGTTTTTTAAAATACTTTTTAATCTTTAAAATATCAAATTTAAGTTTTATAAATGTATTTTATTTGAAACCGCACAATGTTTCTGCCAAAATGAGTAAACCGTTGCCAAGTACTCAAACTATTAATTTAATTTGGGTGCAAAAAATTGGTTAACTATGTCCGTTCTCCAAAAATCGTTCTACCTAAACGAATTTTGCTGGCTCCTGCTTGGATAGCCAGTTGATAATCTCCAGACATTCCCATCGATAGTTCTGTCATGGTCAGATTTGCGTAGTTCTTTTGTTTTATGGTCGTTGATAATTCTGCCACCTTTTCAAATGCTTTAAGAATCTCCACCGAAGATAAACCCCAAGGTAAGATTGTCATCAATCCCTGAATATTGAGTCGCTCAAATTGATTAAGTAGTTCTAGATCTTGTAATAAATTGTCAATTTCCCAACCATATTTATTCGGATCTGACAAAACTTTTACCTGGAGAAAAACTTTAGGCATCAAATTGAGTTCGGCTGCCAAGCTATTCATTCTCTGTGCCAAAGATAAACTATCTACTGAATGAATCCAGGCAAAATTTTGCAAAACTTTTTTGGCTTTATTTTTTTGAATATGTCCAATAAAATGCCAATCAACATCAGTTAAATCCTTTAGCTGTTCTTGTTTTAATAACGCTTCTTGAAGTCGGTTTTCGCCAAAATTTCTGATGCCTGCTCTATAAGCCTCCCGCATCGCTTCAACGCTAACTTGCTTGGTAATTGCAATCAGCTCGACATTTGGAGGGATTTCCTGTCTAATTAAGGCGATTTTCTGCGAAATATAGCCTGTCATACGGTTAATCTTTAAATTTGAATCACAAAACTACAGAAAAGTACGTTGATAAATAGCCTGTAGCTGCTGATGCTTTTCTGTTTCTCGATCTAACAACAATCTGCGCAACAAACTTTCAATCAACAGGCGAGCCTCTGTTCGGCTAATGGGTTCAAAAGAAAAAGCGTCGTTACTAACACTTACAGTAAAAAACAAGCGTTGAGCGTATAGGGTAGTAAATAATTCTTGATTATCTTTCAACAGACATATTCTGTAGAGGAGTCCAAAAGTAGGGTGATTTAGATAAACTTCATTGGGTTGATTATTCACTCTGTAATTCAATTAATTTTTTACTATAGACTCAAGAATATTCTAAAAATTATACTATCCGCCCTTCACTCCAGGAAATACAAAAAATACTTAAACTGTAGCTCTTGATTATAATCAATAATTATTTTGTTACTTGATAAATTTTTAAAACTATATATAGGGTAATATGAGCTAAAAGTTTTAAAAGAAACGCTATATATAGCAAAACTTAAGCTATAGTATACTGAGCAAACTCTAATCTAGTTGTTTCATCAGCCTCCTTTACCTGGAAAATTTCGCGTAAAGATATGAAATCTAATCAAAATACTGTTTGCCCAATAGTTGAAAATTTAGCCTTTTTTAGCCTCAGACTATATGCAGCCAACCTCGCCGTTAACCAGCAACTCAATGTCAACCGCTAATTCAGTAGCAGATGCGAGCAAGCCTTTTGTACCTTCTAGTCAAGTTGCCACAGAAATAAGATCTCAACAACCAAATACAGATTCTAGCAGTTCTGGGGTATTACCTTCGATACCAGAAACGACATCAGACAATACTGCTACGCCTATTTTAGTCATGAGACGAGATGGCTCACCGACTAACTTAGATATAACCAAAATTCGGGCTGTAGTCGAATGGGCTTGTACGGGGCAAAACGTTAACTCCATCACTTTAGAGGCTGGCTTAACTACTAGATTACGCAATGGTGTTACCACTAGAGATATTCAGGATAATCTAATTGACTGTGCTTTAGGCATGTGCAGCCCTGATGAACCAGCCTGGCGTTATGTGGCAGGTAGACTGCATATCTGGAGTCTCTGGAAAGATACTCAAGTCAGCCGAGGATTTGGCTACGGTGATTATTCGGCGGCAGTAGAATTTCAGGTAGCTGCCAAACGTTACGATCGCCAAATTTTGCAATATTCCACCCAAGAGTTAGTTGAGGCGGGAACTTGGATTAACCCCGATTGGGATCGAGATTATGATTACGCTGGGGCGGTATTGTTAACCAAACGGTATTTGTTAACTAATGAACTACCTCAAGAAGCTTATCTTACCTGTGCTTTGCTGTTGGCTTCCAAGGAACAGCCAGAAGTTAGATTGACTGTCGCTAGAGCATTTTATGAAGCGATCGCCCAACGTAAAATTTCCTTAGCCACGCCGATTTTAGCTAATTTGAGAATTCCTCAAGGTTCTTTGAGTAGCTGCTTTATTATTGGCATGGACGATAATTTAGAGAGCATTTTTGCCGAGATTACCAATGCAGCCAGAATTTCCAAAAATGGTGGTGGTGTGGGGGTAAACGTGAGCCGTATCCGCGCTACTGGTAGCTGGGTAATGGGCAAAGAGAATGCTTCTGGGGGGGTAATTCCCTGGATTAAGTTACTTAATGATACAGCGATCGCGGTTAATCAGGGTGGGCGTAGAGCTGGGGCGGTTACTATTGGTTTAGATATTTGGCATTTAGATGTGCCTGAGTTTTTAGAGATGCAGGCGGAAAATGGCGATCGCCGTCGGAAAGCTTACGATGTCTTTCCCCAATTGGTAATTGTCGATGAGTTTATGCGTCGAGTGGAAGCCAAGGAACAATGGACATTGGTAGATCCTTACGAAGTTAAAGAACAGCTGGGGATTGAGCTAGCTCAAGAGTGGGGCGATGGTTTTGAGGCTGCCTATCAGACTATTGAAGCGGAATTAGGCAAGAAAATTAAGCTTTACAAGCAGGTTGATGCTCGTGAGTTGTTTAAACACATCATGCGGAGCCAGGTTGAGACAGGAATGCCCTACCTCGCCTTTAAAGACACCATCAATCGGGCTAACCCAAATAAGCATGAAGGATATATTCCTGGAGTAAATCTTTGTTGCGAAAGCTTTAGTAATGTTAAGCCAGGATTAGAGGCGCACTGCTGTAATTTGGTATCTCTTAACCTAGCCAATTTGGAGCAAGCAGAAATAGCCGACGCTGCTAAGTTAGCCGTGCGCATTTTGGATAATACAATCGAGATTACTCAGCCTCCCTTTAAAGACAGCAAAACCCATAACGATAAGTACCGCACCATTGGAGTAGGCTGCATGGGATTAGCCGACTGGTTAGCAAAACGCCATTTGAGCTATCAAAGCCTAGCAGAAATTAGTCATCTGTTTGAAGAGGTGGCATATTGGTGTACCTCCGCCTCCATGGAACTAGCAAAAGAGCGTGGCGCTTATACTGCTTTTCCTGGTAGTGAATGGAGTAAAGGTAAATTACTCGGTTCTAAGTCTTTATCAGAGATCTTACCCCTAACGAACGATCGAGAACGTTGGCAACAGCTATCTCAGGATGTTCAAACCTATGGTATTCGTAATTCCCATATTACAGCGATCGCACCAAATACTTCTTCGTCTTTAGTACAGGGATGTACCGCGAGTATTCTCCCTACCTACAGTAAGTTTTTCTATGACAAGTGGGCAAAAGGTACTGTACCCATCGCTCCACCCTTTATTGAAGACTGTTTTTGGTTCTATCGGGAAAATAAAAGTCTTGACCAGAAAATTGTAGTTAAAGCCGTGGCGGTAATGCAGCAGTGGATTGATACAGGTATCTCCATGGAATTACTGTTCAATCTTAATCAAGGAATATATTTCTCTGACGAACCTCAAAGAGCAGTCAAAGCCAAGGATATCTTTGAAACTCTAGTTCTGGCATGGAAAGAAGGTTGTAAAGCAGTTTATTACGTTCGTACTGTCCAGAAGGACGACTTCAAGGAATCCAGCGAAGGTTGTGTAGCCTGTGCAAATTAGTGGTGCGTAGCGTTAATTAATGCCTCTCATCCTGTTGATTAACTAGGACAATGTGCTTACTCCCGTAACAGTTTGCCCAAATTGATCGATAGCGCGATCGCTACTAAACATGAAGCATATAATGTGCGAATTTTTGGCAGTGTTGCTAATAGAAAAAGTCCTTATAAATAAATAGCTAGCTGGCTACGTGTGTAGCCTTTTACATTTGCCAGTCAAAGCAAAATTTTGTTAAGTTAAAAAGTCTCAGATGAAAAATGTAGCAAGGTAGTGGTAAAACTGAATTTTATTTTATCCACATTGTTTTTGTAAACTTATGAGTAACTTACAAGAGATTGAAGCTGCTATTAGTAAGCTATCCGCAGATGAACTAGCAGCTTTCCGAGCCTGGTTTGCAGAATTCGATGCTGAAATATGGGATCGGAAATTTGAGGAAGATGTTGCAGCAGGTCGGCTTGATGGGTTAGCAAATCGGGCATTACAACATTTACAAGAAGGACGTTGTAACGACCTGTGAGACATCGTGCAACTCCTGACTTCTGGTATCACTATCGACAATTACCAAGTGAAATTCAAAACCTAGCGGATCGATGCTACAACCTACTCAAACAAGATTCTCGGTATCCATCATTACATTTCAAAAAGGTAGGTCAGTTTTGGTCAGTGCGAATTGGCATTCACTACCGTGCTTTGGCTGTAGGGGAAAATGATGAAATTGCGTGGTTTTGGATTGGAACACATGCAGAATATGACCAATTGTTAAGAGGTGGATAACGCCAGCTAACAACGGTGTTGCAGCCGACTGTTTAGAGAGATTGGTGGTTAAGAAGATCGCTCAATGACGCGAGCGCTTGCCAATACAGCAATAGACTACTAGTTACAATGATATTTATATTTTGTCTTAACTATCTGCCATGCCAATTAGTAGTGAAGTACTCAAACAAGACTTAGATCGACTAACTAATGAACAGCTTCAGCAAGTAGCCGATTTTATTGATTTTCTAAAATTTCGCGATCAACGTCGTCACAAAATTGTTATCGATCCTAGTCAACTTGAATCTCTCGCCACGGAATTTGGTGAAGAAGATCTTGCTTTGGCTGAAGCTGGCATGAGTGATTATACAGCAATGCTTGAACGCGAAGATAAGTTATGAATCTTAAACGAGGTGATGTTTGGTTAGCAGATCTCAACCCAACACAAGGTTATGAACAAGCGGGTACTCGTCCTATCATCATCTTTCAGAACGATCTTGTTTCTCGGTTTTCAACCACAATTCTTACTATTCCTCTGACTACCAATCAGCAATGATGCGAGATGAACTCATCCAAAAGATCAAACAAGCCTTTGCGGATGTAACGTATCCGGGCGACAATGATCTTACAGCAAGCAGCTACGGCGATGAACCAGCGGCACTAATCGAGGAGTTCTCTGGAAAAAAGGATTGGCAACAACTTGATTCCCAGTTTTTGGATCAAGCCCCTGACGGCTGGGGATCTGCTTTGTCATTTTTCTCCAATAACGCGCTTCAATTCTATCTTCCTGCCTACCTAATTGCTGATATTCGTGGCGAACTAAGGCGTGTTGACCCAGCATATCGTTTGTGTTCGTACTTAGCCTTCCCAGGAGAGACAAAAATTGCGAAGATCTGGGGTGGCGGAACTATGGAAGAGCTTGCCCGTGAAGAATTTAATCGTTACGATGTGGCAAAGGTATCCGCCATCGTTGCTTACCTTCAGTGGAAGCTGGAATCTGTTGAGGAGGATATTTTAATCGAGGAGGCTCTTGTAAATTATTGGTTAGACCGTAATGTTGGTAATGACTGAAGTCGTAAGTCATGTAGACAGATAACAAGCGCATGCACTCGGAACGGATTTATACGCCATTGCTTACTATATATACATTATTGCCGTCTGGTGATGTGTATGATGTTAAATCATAGTATTTATCTGCTTCAAATCTAACCCTTGCTCAAAAATTTTATTGATCGCCAGCATCTCACCATCACTAGTCATAAACTTATGGTCTTTCGTTGCCCGAATCTTTGCACCATTATCTAAAGTATATTCAAAGATTTCTTGTGTACCGCGATCGTGCCATTGGGCGATCGCCTGTGTATAAACAAAACCATTCTCATCTACACTATAAACACTACAGTCAATCTTTTCCGTGACTATTTTACCAATCGGCAATGCGCCATATTCTACAGTTAAAACTTCAGTATCGTAACTTAAACAGTATTCCGCAAAATTAATCATCGTCTGGAATAAATCTTCAGCAACTGCCTGGGGAACGCCATTTTTAGCCGAACCATCGATAAACTTTTCGCTATGCTTTTTCATTTCATCGACTTTCTTTTTACCCATTGCCCGTCTGAGTAAATCTGCTTCCCCCAAAGAATAGCCTGCTAACTCTTGAGCAATTTTCATAATTTGCTCTTGATAGACCATTACGCCATAGGTTTCTTTGAGAATTGATTCTAGTAAGGGGTGTTGGTAACTAACTTTTTCTTTGCCATTTTTGCGATCGATAAAAATGTCAATCAAACCCGCATCTAGGGGCCCAGGGCGATAGAGGGCGGAGATAGAAGAAATATCCTCAATGCCAGAGGGTTTTAAGTTTCTGGTAATTTGCTTCATGCCGTCGGATTCTAGTTGAAAAATTCCTTCTAGATTCCCTGCGCGAAATAGTTTATGAGTTTCTTGAATATCTGCGGGTAATTTCTTTTGCTTACCTTTAGCGATGATCTCTAAGGCTTTCCTTTCATCCAAAGGTATTTGATCTAAATCTAGAGTAATTCCTCTGGTTTTCTGTACTAAACCTGCTGCACGCTGAATGGTGGTCAAGTTTTTTAAACCGAGAAAGTCCATCTTTAACAGACCCATCGCCTCAACATCTTCCATATAGTATTGAGTAATGACCGATCCGTCATTGTTTTTCTGTAGCGGGACAATTTCATCTAGAGGTTGCGAAGAAATGACCACTCCCGCAGCATGAACCCCAAAGGTTTTATTCGTGCCTTCAATCCGAATTGCCATATCAACCCAGTTGCGAATTGCCACCGAACCCACTTCTTCTTTATCGTCGTTATAAATGGGGATAGTTTCGTGTTCGTAAGCCTGTTTAAAGGCAGGTTCAGGCGTTTTATCAGAGATCATGACGTTGAGCTTAGTCGGTTTGCCCCGCACCACAGGAATCATCTTAGCAAGGCGATTTTGGTCGCCAAAGTCTACCCCCAACACCCGCCCCACATCTTTGAGTACTGCCTTAGAAGTCATGCGGTTAAAGGTGATAATTTGGGCTACGTTTGCCTCACCATACTTTTCCGTAACATATTTGATCATATCGGCACGGTGATCGGGACAGAAATCTGTATCCACGTCAGGCATAGACTTCCGCTCAGGATTCAGGAAGCGCTCAAACAGTAACCCATGATGTATGGGGTCAATATTGGTAATTTTGAGGCAATATGCCACTAAAGAACCCGCTGCGGAATTATGGATTGCGATCGCATTTCCCACATAGGATGTATCTTCAGGAACAGTAATGTCATAGACTTTTCCTGTATGTTGGAATTTAGTTACAGATCTAACTTTTAGATAAATATAGTGATCGTCTACAAAAAAGCGATGAGACCCCGCGTTATGCGAAGCGGTATCCTTTAGGACGCCGACAGGCGCAAGGGAACGCTCATCAAGACAGTGATCATTTCTAAAAAACTTTTGTGCTTTAATACCGATCGGGAAATCAAGAAAGTCGGCGTTCCAATCTAATAACTGTCTTCCTGATAGCTTAACGGAATATTCTGGATGCCAACTACTATTTTGCTGGTGTTTTCTAACAATAATTGATGCCCAATAACCGAAACGAGCTAATAATAATCTTAATTGAGAAGCTAGTGTTTTAGATGTAGTTGAATATTTAATACTAGTAGTTTTTTCTTGATTACCTGCATGACCATCGCCGCGGAATAAATAGGCAATTAAAATCTTGACATATTCAGATTTGCCATGAGTAATAATCTTGCTGTAAATCTTTTTATTATTCGCTCCTTTAGCAGCTAGAGCAGTTAAAAATTCTCCGACAATTCTGGAGTAACAATAGACCTGTAAAGAATGACGAGTTTTGTGAGGAATAATTGTAGACTCTAAACCAAAAATGCGAGTCAGCAAAGAGGCGATTTCCTCAGCATAGCTAGTTTCATCTTTAGATAGTCCAAAACCAACACCGCATTCTCTTTCTCCCAGTCTCGACCATCCTTCAGCGATATAATACCCTAGTAAGCGAGCAAAATCCTCATCAAATTGAATATAGCGAGGAATCTTTTTGGTTGCTAAATGATTCGTGCCAATTTCATACCAGATAAACTCATGGTCAAAATATAAATGCTCTTTTTGTTCGACAAAATCTAAGAGGTCAAAAGTAATTTCTGATTCAACAGAAGGAACTCTAGGAAAAACCACAAAATCATTCTCTTTTAGTTGACCAGCTTCAATCCATTGTAAAGAATAATTTTCAAAAGGTTTTGGTTGGCAGTATCTATTACAAGTAGGTTTGCAAACAGTTGCTTTTTTAGCACCATTAACTACACAATCTTCTGTCTTCACTGCCCAAATTTTATGATCTTGAGTTAAAGATAATTCTAGATTACTAACTTTAAACTTGATAATTTCTTCATCGCAATCATATTCATGTTTGTGAGTAATTGTTTGTAGATTTCCTTGATGGGTAATTACTTCCTGTCCGACTTGAATATCTTTAATTGCTATTTGTTGACCACTAGATAACATCACCTGGGTATCACCCAAAACGCATCCCCGACCAGGCCCTACAGGAATATTATTATCCCTAGCGTATTTGATGTAGTCCCAAACGACTAAAAAGTAAGTGGAAAAACCTTTCTCCTGCATGACTTTAAGTTCAACTTCGAGCCGCTGCATATAATCAGCAGGAACTTCATTGTGATTACGACACTTGAGTCTTTCCAATAAACCCAGGCGAGTAACTTCTTCTAAATAACTATCGGCGGTATGTCCCGCAGGCACTGGATAATCGGGGATACGAGGCTCACCCAAAATATTATAAGGCTCAATTTTATCAGCTACCTCTAAAGTAGTAGCGATCGCCTCTTCAATTATCTCATCTTCTAAATGGTCGCGGAATAATAACCTCATTTCAGCCGCCGACTTGAGATACTCTGTCCCGCTATAGCGCAGCCGTTTTTCATCGGTAATCCGCTTTTGGGTCAGAATACACAACAGGGCATCATGAGCTTCTACGTCATAACAAGAAATAAAGTGAGAATCATTGGTGGCAACGATTTTAATCCCCAACTTACGGGCAATCTTGACAATTGCCACATTCACCATCCGATCCTCTGGTGAACCATGATCCTGGATTTCTAGATAATAATCCTCACCAAATAAATCTTGATACCATTTAGCCACCTCTTCGGCATGAGCTAGATTTCCTTGTAAAATTGCCTGGGGTACTTCTCCCCCCAAGCAGGCGCTAGTAATAATTAATCCTTCATGATATTGCTTGAGTAATTCTTTATTAATACAGGGACGGGCAAAGATTCCGCTACCCTGATAGCCTTTAAGATGGGAAATCGTCGTTAGCTTAACCAGATTTTTATATCCTTGCGTATTCTTGGCCAACACTACCTGATGATATTTGCGGTGGCGTTTTTTCTTCTCGGTAATGTTAACTTCGATGTCGCCATTGATCACGTACATCTCGTTGCCAATAATCGGCTTAATTCCTTTACGACGACACACTTTAATCAATTCGATCGCCCCATACATGACCCCGTGATCCGTCAGAGCGATCGCTGGCATATCTAATTCTAAACAGCGATCGATTAACTGGGGGATCTGAGATGCACCGTCGAGCAAGCTATAGTCGCTATGAATATGTAAGCCAACAAAAGACATAAATCAGTGAGCAATGATCAGTGAACAGTTATCAATTATCAATGATTTTTTCCGCTCATGGGGAGAAGAAGTGAAAATATTTAAGATTGACAATTTAGGGCGATCGCTACCACCTACAATATTGACGATAGCTGAAATGTCCCAATAATTTATGGCAAAAACATCAGTCGCTCTATATCGAAGAGGTAATGCTAATTCTCCTCGAATGGACAATGTTCGTCTTGACAAAGATATTGCTACATATCAAAAACATGGAGCGATTTGGGTGAAGGAAACTACAGGAAGTTTAGAATCTGGTGGCATTTCTACTTTTTCAGTTCAGGGGAGAGGTAAAAACTGGTGGAAAATAGATGCTGGCATAGAAATTCATCCAGATCTAGAATTGATTAATGATAGAGGAAACCATTGGTTGTGGAAACCAAGTAAAACCATGCCTCTAATAAGATATATAGAAGCCCTCCAAATAGTCAACCAGTCTTTTTATAAAGTGAGTTAAATTATGAAATTGTCGTTTAAAGATATTAAGTTTATTTTAGAAGCACTTGAGCATTTACTAAGTCGATATGATACCAGACTAAAAGAAATAGAAGATCTAGAAGAATATGAAGAAGAAGCTTCAGATCTCGGCAATGACTATTTATTTTTAGAATCTTTGAAATTAGAAATAGAAAAAAATATTCACAATAATGAATCGTCAAACCATGATTTTATAATTTCCATGTCTCAAGCAACAGAGCCACAAAACTTAGAATTTATAATTCAATCTACTTTAAGCTTGTCCATTAATGAAAGATTATTATTGGTAGAAGCAATTACTCAATCGATTAGAAAAGAAGCCAAGTTAATTGCTAGTTAAAATTTAATTAAAATTGCGATCGCTCTAATTTAGTAAGATGTCGCAAACTTTTTTACTTCTGGCAACGCTTCCCCATCTTTTAAAGCGGATTCGATTAATAACTCTAATACCTCTTCCGCATTCTTAAGTGCCTCAGTATAAGTATCGCCATGAGTGTGACAAAATTCGCCCCATTCTGGAAGACTAGCGATAAAACAATTATCTTCGTCCGACCATTAAATAATAACAGTGTAGTTTATATTTTTCATAGGCTATTATTTTATATCTTTTAATCTTTTTAAAGCCTTCTCTACATCTTTTTCTTGGTAAGGTTTCGCATCACTTCCATCATTACCAGATAGTATTATTTTCCCCGATAACAATGGATGCGACCATTTTGTATGACTTCCTTTCTCACTATTTTTCTTGAATCCTGCTTTACGCAATATATTTTTGAGTTCTCTAAATAATTGGTTGTCGAGAGGCGAATAATCAAAACAAGAAAAAGAAGCACCATCATTGCTGTGGGCTTCTCTCAACTATATTACCGAGTTGATAGTAATAACGGAGTCATCGGTCATTACTATTTTGATTATTTCATAAGTCTTTTATAATACAAAAAACTTTATCTATTCTTTGTTACCGCTACATGAGAAAGATACATCTAGTTGTTACCCACCCAATTTGCGCTCTAAACTAAAATCTTCTAATCAAAATTTCGTTCATGAGCGACCATTTTAGCGGCGATCGCACCACCAATAAACCCAAATAGATGTCCTTGCCAAGAAACCCCCATCTGAGAAGGAAATACGCCCCAAATAAAGCCACCATAAACTATTGCCACAAAAATAGATAAGGCGATCGAGGGAAAGTTTTTCTGAAAATAGCCTCGTAATAGCAGAAAACCTAAATAACCATAGATCAAGATGCTCGCACCAATATGAACCGACTGAGGAGAGCCAAACAGCCAAACTCCCGCGCCACCAATTAGCGCACTCATAATAGAGGCGATATAAAAATCTTTGGTTTCTTGGATCATGGTTAACCAGCCCAAAGTAACAAAGGGAATAGTATTTGCTATCAAATGGGGAAATCCGCCGTGTAGCAATGGTGCAAAGACGATTCCTCGCAAACCAATAATGCTGTGAGGTTGTATGCCATAACTGTCTAAACCGCCATTGAATAATAATAGGTCGGTAATTTCAACCGCCCAGAAAATAGCAATGGCAACAATTAAAATTTTAAATTCTTTCAAAACCGTTTTTTGCTTTAAGGGTTTTCGATAGTAGCTACTCATAGACAATTGTAAATTATTTACCAGGGGAACTGCTGAATTTGGGAAAGAGTAATTCTGGAACTAGATTGAAATTGAAACTTTTGAAAGCGCTTGAATTAGACAAGACGACACTCTAAACTGCTAACTCTGCAAACCAGATTTAGACGAAAACAATCAATAAACTGCTCAATTATGGATATGTTTAGGCTAGTTTGTCGAGTCTGAATGTAAGATCCAAAAACTAGCTATGGAAGATTGGTAGCAAGGCAGATTATGCTCTTTGCTGTATAGCCATACGTAAAAACGCTAGAACATTTTTGAAATACTACTTGCTACTTATTTCTAGCCAAAAACATTTCCGCTCGTTAAAAATCAGCTACTTAAAAGCTATTGCGCGATCGCGTGATACAGGCCATTCAGGGCTCGAACCTGAAACCTACGCCTTAGAAGGGCGTTGCTCTATCCAGTTGAGCTAATGACCCAGATTTGCCAAATAATATTAACACATTATTATCAGCTGTTGTGAAAAAAATTTATTATTTAATATGTTTTATTCCACTTAAAGAAGTAGAGGAATTAAACCAGGCTTAGCCCTAAAGGATTCACTAAAGTATTTGCCCTAAAGGATTTACTAAAGTACTAGCTACGCGTCGCCCTACGGTCACGAAGCTTATGCTAAAGCCCTAAAGGACTAACTTCGTGTCGCATTTGCGGAGCTAGTCCTAAAGGACTAGCTGACGCGATAGCTAACCCTTTAGGGTCGCGTCGCCCTTCGGTCAGCTTAAAACACTTGTCACGTCAACTAAACATCAAAATGATATCGCACAGCACCTGTTTGTTCATCATTGTCAATATGAGCCAATCCCTGCTTAAGAGCTTTACTCAATAAAACTTCCACCTGATCCAAAGGCAATTCTGTCGCTAACATCGCCTGACCAACAGATAGAACATTATTATGAGTAGCTGCTGCTCTGAGTAAAATTAACATTGGGTCAGATTTTTTGACTACAACTTCTGGCTGGACTAAGGTTACTTGTGGACTATTATTGCGCGCCTCTACTGTCGCCTCATACAGCAAACGCATATTTCTCTCTCTGGTCATTCCAGGAATTAAAAATAAATCAACAAATTGACCAACGCCAAAAAAACCAAAGGTTAAAAAGTAGACTAAACCGCTAGTAATCTTGCCTGAATAAAAACGATGGATACCACAAAACCCCATCAGGCCAAACGTCCACAGAATATAGGCAACTCCAGGATCAACCTCTTGTTTCTTCTGGTTCATGTTACAAAGTCAGATTAATAATATATCTACGGTATTTTTATTATAGACATTTTGTTTTGGTGATTACTGAAAAAACCGAAGGTATTAATCCTTTGTAAGCTTTGAGCTATTAGTTTGGCTGGGCTTAAGTAGGTGATAAATTCTGTTTGATTAGCAACAAATTTAAATTAATTTACAAATACTATCGAGAATTAAACTGCGACTAGTGAAGCTTAACTGCTTTGCAGGATATTTTTTGCTCCCTGATAACCTTCTTTACTATATTTTTCCTCCTTAATCGGTTATTCTTTGTCTGAGATATTATTTCATGAGCGAATATTAACAAATGTATCTCGCTTTTGGATAAGCTATTGATATATATATCTAGCTTCGTGGGTGGCAAAGAGAGGAACCGATTGAGCAAGCAAACAACCCTAATAGACCGATTACGCGAACAAGCGAGTACTCAGCCTCACAAAAGGGCATTTACTTTCTTGGCTGATGGTGAAACTGAAATCGATAGTCTCACGTATCAACAGCTAAACGAGAAAGCGAAGGCGATCGCTTTTGTTTTACAAAATCATCATGCTCAAGGGCAAAGAGCTTTACTACTTTTTCAGCCAGGACTAGATTTTATTACGGCTTTTTTGGGCTGCTTATATGCTGGAGTTGTAGCTGTTCCCGTCTATCCGCCCAGGGCGAATCGTTCCCTTGAGCGCTTACTGGCGATCGTTACTGATGCTGAAGCTACCTTTGCTTTGACCACCAAGTTAATTCAAGAACAAGTAGCAAGTAAATTTGTTAATCATAATGCGACCGAAAATATTAAGTTTGTCGCTACCGATACCTTAAAATTAGATTTAGCTACAGGCTGGCAAGAGCCAGAAATTACCGCAGACAGTCTGGCTTTTCTACAATATACTAGTGGTTCGACAGGTAAGCCCAAAGGAGTAATGGTTAGTCATGGCAATTTGATGGCTAATTCTGCCACAATCAATCGTGGTTTTCAAAATGAGCGGGAACACAAGATCGTTTCTTGGCTACCTCCATATCATGACATGGGTTTAATTGGCTGTATTGTGCAACCAATATATGTTGGTTTATCAATGTATTTAATGGCTCCTGTAACCTTTTTGCAGCGCCCTTACCGTTGGTTACAGGCAATTTCTCGCTATGGTGGAGTAACTAATGGAGCGCCTAATTTTGCTTATGATCTTTGTGTTGATTGCGTTACCCCCGAACAAAAAGCCAACCTGGATTTAAGTTGCTGGCAGCTAGCTTTTTCAGGTGCAGAGCCAGTCAGAGCCGAGACGATCGCGCGTTTTAGCGAATACTTTAGTGACTGTGGTTTTCGGCGCGAGGCTTTTTATCCTTGCTATGGGATGGCAGAATCTACTTTGATGATTACAGGGGGAGATAAGGATCGAGAGCCAATTATCAAAAGCTTTGACAATCGAACACTCGAACAAAACCTGGCTGTTGTCAGTAATAATCCAGCAAATAGCACTATTTTAGTGAGCAGTGGCCGTAATCTGCCAGGACAAAAACTAGCGATCGCTAATCCTGATACTCTCAATCAATGTCGTGATGGCGAAATTGGCGAAATTTGGGCAAAAAGCGCCAGCGTAGCTCAAGGATATTGGAATCGTCCTGAATTGACTCTTCATAGCTTTAATGGGGTATTAGCGGATACCCAGGAGGGCGGGTGGCTGCGGACAGGAGATTTAGGCTTTTTAGAGCATGGGGAGTTATTTGTTACAGGGCGTTTAAAAGATTTGATTATCATTCGGGGACGTAATTACTATCCCCAGGATCTCGAATTAACTGTAGACCATGCCCATGAAGCAATTCGAGCAGGCAATGTGGCAGCCTTTGCGGTAGATGTGGCTGGAGTAGAAAAGCTAGTAATTACGTCAGAAATCAAGCGCACCTTTCTGCGCAAGTTAAATATTGATGAGGTAACCAAAGCAATCCGTAGTGCGATCGCCCAAAAGCATGAGCTACAGGTTCACGCCATAGTTTTGTTGAAAACAGGCAGTATTCCTAAAACCTCAAGTGGTAAGATTCAGCGTCATGCTTGCCAAGCGGGGTATTTAGACGGGAGTTTAAATAGCGTTGGTGAATTTGCATCAAATCAAAAGCAATTAGGGGCAAGCAATACCTTATCCGTCCAAGATCTTAAACAGCCGTCTGAAGGGCTTTTGGTTCAACTTGGATCTAAGCGAAAAATTCAAATCCAAAATTGGTTGCGGGAAAATATAGCGCAGCGCTTGGGAATACCTAGTTCAGAGATTAATATCCACGAACCCTTTGCTAGTAGTGGTTTAAATTCTGTAGAAGCGATTGGTTTATCAGCAGATTTGGAAGATTGGCTAGAGGTTAAGTTATCGCCAACTATTATTTATGATTATCCGAATATTGTTGAACTGGCAGCTTATTTAGCTGATGATCCATCGGGGGGAACAGCCGTTGCTCCCCAGAAAATGTCTCAGAACGAATCCGATCTTGCCATCATTGGGATTGGGTGTCGTTTTCCTGGGGCAAACAATCCCGAAGAATTTTGGCAGCTATTGCGAGATGGAAAGGATGCCATTAGTAATTCAGGCGATCGCTGGGCAGGTTCAGGCTGGGGTGGTTTTATTGACAATGTAGATCGGTTCGATCCGCAGTTTTTTGGCATTACTCCCCGTGAAGCGCAAAGTATCGATCCCCAGCAAAGACTACTGCTAGAGGTTAGTTGGTCAGCTTTAGAGGATGCAGCCATAGCTAACAGTGAGTTGGCGGGTAGCAATACAGGAGTGTTTATTGGGATCAGCAGCAGTGATTATTCCCAACTGAGGTTTCACTATGGGACAGATGTAGATGCTTATCTAGGTACGGGAAATGCCCATAGTATCGCCGCCAATCGCCTTTCTTATCTATTTGACCTCAAAGGCCCTTCTCTAGCTGTAGATACCGCCTGTTCTTCTTCTCTGGTGGCACTACATTTAGCTAGCCAGAGTTTAAAAAGAGGAGAATGCGATCGAGCGATCGCTGGTGGAGTTAATTTGATGCTCTCGCCCGAACTTAGCCAAACCTTTGCCATGGCAGGGATGATGGCCGAGGATGGACGCTGTAAAACCTTTGATGCAGAAGCGGATGGTTATGTCCGTGGGGAAGGCTGCGGGGTAGTTATCCTCAAGCGGTTGGCTGATGCTCGACGAGATGGCGATCGCATTTTAGCGGTAGTTAAAGGCTCGGCAATTAATCAAGATGGGCGGAGTAACGGTTTGACGGCTCCCAATGGTTTATCGCAACAGGCGGTAATGCGTCAGGCTTTGGCTAATGCCAATCTATCTCCTGCTGAGGTAAGCTACATTGAATCTCACGGTACAGGAACATCTTTGGGCGATCCGATTGAGGTTAATTCTCTCAAGGCTGTTTTAGGCGTAAGAGAAGAATCTTGTTATCTGGGTTCGCTTAAAACTAACATCGGACATTTAGAAG
Source organism: Pleurocapsa minor HA4230-MV1 (assembly GCA_019359095.1). Lineage (NCBI taxonomy): Bacteria > Bacillati > Cyanobacteriota > Cyanophyceae > Pleurocapsales > Pleurocapsaceae > Pleurocapsa > Pleurocapsa minor. The sequence continues at coordinate 26,139 of JAHHHZ010000017.1, forward strand.
CAGCAGCAGGAATTGCAGGATTGATTAAAGCAGTGCTTTGTTTACAGCAGGGTGCGATTCCCCCCAATCTACACTTTCACAAGCTTAATCCGTTAATTGACTTAGCAGACAGCAAGATTGAAATTCCTCAACAGTTACAGCCTTGGAAGTCTGAGGTTAAATATGCAGGAGTTAGCTCTTTTGGCTTTGGGGGGACGAATGCTCACGTTGTCTTGGGAGTTGGGGAGCATGGGGAGCATGGGGAGAATGACTCATTACAGCAACGCTCATTGCACCTATTAACTCTTTCGGCAAAAACTGAACCTGCCCTCCAGGATTTAGTTGTGAGTTATCAGAATTATCTAGAACGTAATTCCGAGTTGAATTTAGCCGATCTTTGCTATACGGCAAGTGCTGGCAGAACTCACTTTAATCATCGTTTAGCGATCGCAGTTAAGAATAAAGCTCAACTAACAGAACAGCTAGCCAATTTTACTACAGGACGAGCAAGCAAAGGAATTGCTGTTGGCAACATCAACCATAATAATCAAGTTGCATTTCTGTTTACAGGACAAGGTTCACAGTATCTAAATATGGGCTATGAGCTATATCAAACTCAGCCAGTATTTAAAGCAGCCATCAATCGTTGTGCCGAGATTCTTAGTTCCTATTTAGATCATTCTTTGCTAGAAGTTTTATTTAGCGAACAGCCTTCATCTTTTAGCCCTCATCCCTCATCTTGGTTAAATGAGACAATTTATACTCAACCAGCAATTTTTGCCCTGGAATATGCCCTGGCGCAGATGTGGCTCGATTGGGGGATCAAACCCACAGCCTTAATTGGTCATAGTGTGGGTGAATATGTGGCTGCCACAATTGCTGGGGTATTTAGTTTAGCTGATGCTCTCAAGCTGGTGGCGATGCGTGGTAAGCTCATGCAGAATCTGTCCCAACAGGGAGATATGTTTGCCGTGTTGACAGACGAGGCTACAGTTGCCTCAATTATTGCACCGTTTACAGCCAAAATTGCGATCGCCGCGATTAATACTGACCAAAGTATCGTCATTTCTGGAGAGCAAGCCGTAGTTGCTGAAGTAGTTGGTAAGTTTGATGCTTTGGGGATTAAAAGTAAGCAGCTAAAAGTATCTCATGCTTTCCATTCTCCGTTGATGAAGCCGATTTTGCAGGCATTTAGAGAGATTGCGGAGTCAGTGACATATTATCCACCCCAGGCAGAACTCATTTCTAACGTTACGGGTGAGTTAGCGACGGTTGACATTGCCACTCCTGACTATTGGGTAAATCATGTGGTTGCCCCTGTGCGTTTCGCTGAGGGGATGAAAACTTTACAGCAAAAATGCAATATCTTTTTAGAAATTGGCTCTAAGCCTACCTTAATTGGTCTGGGACGTTCTAGTATCGCTGTTGATGCTACAAGCGTCTGGTTGCCTAGTTTACGCCCCAAAAAGCAAGATTGGCAGCAAGTATTACAAAGTCTAAGTTCTCTTTATGTCAGGGGAATAGATATCAATTGGCAGAATGTGGCGCGGGGGTTAAATAGGCAAAAAGTTGCCCTGCCGACTTATCCTTTTCAAAGACAAAGCTATTGGTTAACCAAAGCAGTAAATAGCAACAGTAAGCTAGAGGTTTATTTACCAACTCAACGGCTTAAAACCCCTGAATTTTATCAAATTCAATGGCAAGAATATGCAGGTGAATTAAGCGCTGAATTGATTACAGATAATAAGATCTGGCTAGTTTTCACTGGTGGTCATAACTTGGGGGAGAAGCTTAAAGTTAAATTAGAGCGGCAACAGCAAGATTGTTTAATAATTAGCGATCGCGATCTAAATCCAGATCATCTCACACAGATATTTAACCAGCACCAGATCGGTAAGATTATTTATCTTGCTGGTTTAAATCAACCGACAGAGACTATTGCTGAAATTACTAACTATCAACAGCAACACTGCACCAACGTCTTAAATCTGCTGCAAACTTTAACGGCAAATTCTGTGGCAGCACCAATTTGGTTAATGACTAAAGGATGTCAAGCAGTAGACAGTTTAGATCGTGCAATAGATAGTACAGGCATCGCTGCCAGCTGTCTCTGGGGTTTGGCAAGTGCGATCGCGATTGAACATCCTGAATTTTGGGGTGGTATTGTCGATTTAGATCTCAAGCCGAGTAACGATCGAGTAGATAATTTACTAGATAATTTACTGCAAATTATTAGCCAAACCAATCAAGAGGATCGGATCGCGGTACGGCAAGATCGGCTTTATGTTCCACGCCTGCAAGCGACAGCAGATCTAGATTCTAGTGAATCTTTAGTATTAAGTACAGGTTCTTATCTGATTACTGGCGGCTTAGGTTCATTAGGTTTAAAAGCTGCTCAACTACTAGCAGATCGAGGTGCCAAGAATTTAATTCTCTTAGGTAGAAGTCAGCCTTCAGAACAGGCTCAACAGGCGATCGCTAATTTAGCAGAACAAGGAGTTACGGTTAAGGTGATCAATGTAGACATCACCGACTATGATGCCCTGGAACAAATTTTCCGCGCTAACAATTTAATCTCTCGTAAGGGCGAACCAACCTTCGCCCCTACATCATCCATTAAGGGAGTAATCCACGCTGCGGGAGTAATCGATGACGGCTTATTACAGAATCAAACTTGGGCAAGTTTCCAGCAAGTAATTGCCCCTAAAATAACGGGGGCTTGGAATTTACATCAAGCAACTCAGGATCTGGAACTAGATTTCTTTGTGCTTTTTTCTTCCGTCGCTGCCTTAATTGGTTCACCAGGACAAAGTAACTATACTGTCGCTAATGCAGGTTTAGATGCGATCGCGCGTTATCGTCATAGTCAAGGTTTACCCGCCCTAAGTATCAATTGGGGTGCGTGGGCAGATAGTGGCATGGCGGTTGAGCAAGGCTTTAAGGTTAAAGGCTTAAATCTGATTGAGCCTGAGGCTGGATTAGTGGCATTAAAACAGTTGCTTACAAGTAACGCAACTCAGGTAGGAGTGATCGATGCTGACTGGCAGGAATTAAGCCAGAAGTTTACTTATCTCCAGCAGTCTAATTATTTTTCCCAGCTAGTGACTCCAACAAATAGCTTAAATAAGCAGATTTTTCAAGAGTTACTGGCAACTCCCATTACCCAACGCCCCGCATATCTAACTCAATATCTGCAAACGGCGATCGCCGAAATTCTCCAGCTTGAACCCGCTAAATTATCTGTTAAGGATAGTTTATTGGATCTGGGTATGGATTCTCTAATGGTGATGGAAGCAATCAACCAGCTCAAAACTGATTTACAGTTGATTCTCTATCCACGAGAATTCTATGAACGTCCCCAAATTGAGCATCTAGCAGAATATCTCGCCAAAGAATTTGCCCAAGCCCATGAAGTAGTTACAAACAGTAATCCAGTATCTCAGCCCAAACGCAATCTCGCCACGGAAAAACTCGCTCCCGTAGCTTTTATTCTTTCTAGTCCTCGCTCAGGGTCAACTTTACTCAGAGTTATGCTGGCAGGTCATCCCAGCCTCTGTTCTCCGCCAGAACTGCACCTGCTACCTTTTGACACTATGGTCGAGCGATCGCAAGAATTAGGCGTATCCCAGCTAGGAGAAGGATTAAAACGGGCTTTAATGGCGTTGAAGGGAATTGATGCCATCCAAAGTCAGCAGTTAGTAGACGAGTTGTTGGCAGAAAATGCCACCGTTAAAGAAGTCTATGCTCAACTACAGCAACTAGCGGGCGATCGCCTGTTAGTCGATAAATCTCCAACCTACGCCAGCAACCGTGAAACGTTAGACAAGGCAGAAGCGATCTTTGATGGTGCTAAATACATTCATTTGGTACGTCATCCCTATTCCGTAATTGAATCTTTTACCAGAATGCGGATGGATAAACTAGTGGGTTCTGGTGATGGAGATCCCGCTCAATTAGCCGAATTAATCTGGCGTGACAGTAATCAGAATATTCTCCACTTAGCTGAAGAGATTGACCCCAAACGCTATCATTTGGTTTATTACGAAGAATTGGTCAGTAACCCCCAATCAGTACTACAAGGCATTTGTGAATTCCTCGAAGTTCCTTTTGATGCTGCTGTTTTAACCCCTTATCAGGGCGATCGCCAGACCGATGGCGTGAGCGATACTGCTATGTCTTTAGGGGATCCTAACTTCCTCAAGCATCAAACCATTGATGCCCAGCTAGCAGAAGCTTGGAAAGAAATTAAGCTACCGAAAACTTTAGGTAAGTATACTCAGCAACTAGCCCAGCAGTTTAAATACGAACTGCCTCAAGAAGCCAACACCGATGTCGTCGATCTCCTGATGGAAGAAACCTTAATTACCATTAGAGGTTTAAAAATCTGTTTATGCACCTGGGGGCCAGAAGAAGGGCCATTAGTCCTCTGCTTACACGGTATTTTAGAACAGGGTGCAGCCTGGTCAGAAGTGGCGATTCGCCTAGCTCAAAAAGGTTATCGGGTAATTGCCCCAGACTTACGAGGACACGGTAGAAGCGATCGCGTCGGTAAAGGTGGTTCTTATAACCTAATCGATTTTTTGGGAGATATTGATGCTATTGTCGAGATTTTAGCAGGAAAAGCCTTTATTTTAGTTGGTCATTCTCTCGGTTCAGTCTTAGGCGCTATATTTGCCACAATTCGTCCCCAAACAATTAAAAATATTGTCTTAGTGGAAACTATTTTACCCACCTCCGAAGACAACGACGATCCGACAACTACTCTCACTAATCAACTAGATTCGATGGCATCACCTCCAGAACATCCCGTCTTCCCCGATATTCAAACTGCTGCCAAACGTCTACGTAAAGCAACCCCCGCGATTTCTCCTGCTCTGGCAATGCTCCTGGCCGAAAGAATTACCGAACCCTGTGAAGGTGGGGTAAGATGGCGCTGGGAACCTCTATTGCGTACTAGAACAGGGATTAGCTTAAACGGCATCGGGCGATCGCGCTATTTAAAACTGTTGCAAAAAATTAAAGTGCCAATTACTTTGGTTTACGGCGACAAAAGCAACTTCAATCGACTTGAAGATTTAACTAAACAACAGGAAGCAATGCCCAATGCTGTCAAGGTTGTCGTTTCTGGGGGACATAATCTACCTTTAGAAGCACCTTCCGCGTTGGCTAAAATTATTAGTAGTGCAGTAGCCTTGACTAATAAACTAATTCCCTAACTGACGTTACCCACAGAAGAGTTAGTAATTACTATTATGTGGGGAGATGGAGAAATAGGGAGATGGGGAGATAGGGAGATAGGGAGATAATTATTGCCCCAAGTCCCCGACGCGAAGCTAGTCCTTTAGGGCAAGTCCCCAAGTCCCCAAGTCCTCAAGTCCCTACGTAAAAACTAACGAATAAACATCAGAGCAATTCCAGCTAGAGAAACTACGACACCTAGTATTGCTCTCAAACTTATTTTTTCTCCCTGCAATGCTACTATCGGTAAGATAAATAGAGGACTGGTAGCCAAGAAGGTTTGCGCAATTCCCGTGGGGGCAAACTTGAGAGATATTTGTTGTAACCAAATCCCCAGATAAGTACTGCCGAAAGCAGCGATCGCAATTATTTCTAAACTACGTCTAGATAGTTGCCATTGCATCGTAGTTTGCTTGGTAACAGGGAAAAACAGTAAGCCGATGACAATCACCGTCCCACCAATTAAACGAATTAAAGTACTTTCGAGCGGACTAACAGTCGATTGGATTAAAGCGTACCTAGAGATAACTGCGCCTAAAGCTTGGGCGATCGCTGCTAAAATCCCCCACATAATGCCCTGGGGTGAGACACTACTCTGATCTACAGGGTTACGTTCACTGATTACCCAGGCTATTCCTAGAATAGTCAAAAAAATTCCGCACCAAGAACTATAGGCTAGCTGTTCGCCGATAAAAATTAATGCTAGCAATGCACCCATTGGGGGAGAGGAAGTTTCTAATAATAAGGTGCGTCTTGCGCCCAAACTATTTAAAGCTGAAAAGTAGGCGGTGTCTCCCAAACCAATACCGATCATACCGCTAATAGTTAGTAGAACGACAGTAGAAGTAGATAGGTTAATCAAAGCTGTACCCTGGATTAGTAGGGTGATAGCGACCAAAGCGATCGCAATTATGCCCTTATAGAGATTTAGCTGTAGGGGCGGAATTTTTAACCCCAGGCGACTATAAATAACCGAAGATATCGCCCAAAGTAATGCTGCACTTAAAGCAGCACTCTCACCAATAAGTTTGTTAAGTTCAACAGGCACTTAGATTAATCAATAAAAGGTTCAATACAATTTTCATTTAAGTAGCTTGACTTCATATTGGGGAAATATTGAATCAGTAGTAATGATCGTCAAATCATGATTAATTGCCTGGGAAATGAGCATTCGATCGAATGGATCTCGATGGTGATTGGGTAAATTTTTGGTATTTAACACACTAAAAATATCCAGATCGAGGATCGTATATCCATCTTTGATACAAGACTCAACAATTAAATCATCTAATGATTTGGGTAATTCAAGTTTTCCTTTCGAGATCTTGATTGCCATTTCCCAAGCGGAAACAACAGATAAGTACATTGTGTTGCTTGAATCTAAAATTACCTCTTTTTGTCTTTCGCTTAATTCTTCGTCATTAGTCAGTAAAAAAATCCAAGCACAAGTATCCAGTAAACATTTCATTCTTGACTAAACACCAAAGAGATTATTGATGTCTTCATCTTCTTCATTAAAATCATCGCTAATTTTAATTTGACCAGCATATCTACCCAAAGGACTATTATGAGTCGAATTATCTTCAGCAATATATTTACTGAGTATGGCTTTAGGCACTCCTCGATTAGCAATAATTATTTGCTCTCCAGACTCAATTCTTTCTAGCAACTTAGATAAGTTCGTTTTTGCTTCGTGAATATTAACTTGCTTCATAACTTAGTTTATTAAACTTAGCTAATTATAGCTTTACCTGTCTGGCTTATTTCATATTTAAACTAATACTTAAATAAAATTAAAATAGTAGAGTGTACTTACGTTGCATGGCAAATAACATAAATGAGTATTCAGATAGAGTCAGACTTAAAAGAAATCTTTGCTAAATTCGATCAAAAACTAGATAAGTTAGATAGCAAACTAGATAAACTGACTGAAAACGTTACAGAATTAAAAGTAGGTCAAGCCAAGTTGGAAGGAAAAATTAACGCTATTGATGAAAAGTTATCTGGTCAAATTAAGTCAGTTGATGAAAGACTCTCAGGTCAAATCAACGCTGTTGATGAAAAGTTATCTGGTCAGATCAAGTCAGTTGATGAAAGACTCTCGGGAAAAATAGATGCTTTAGGAGCGACGGTGAGTGGATTAGACAAAAGAGTCAGTAACCAGGAGTTTACTAATCGTGGCGTATTAGTAGGACTAATTTTAGTAATTCTTGGTGGTGCAGCAAAATTTTTTGGTTTTATGAATAATTAAATTAATAGCAAATGTTTACTAAGATAAGAACCTTCAAATATTCGATATAGTAAATGTCTGAGATAATTTTCCGAACTAGACTAGGAGATACATATTGTGACCCTGATAAGTGATAGCCCTATTGATTCAACCATCGCCAAGCCTGCCAGATACTTAGGTAATGAACTTGGTGCAGTACATAAACCTTGGACAGATGCCGAGGTGCGCTGGGTGCTGACTTATCCTGAAGTTTATGAAGTAGGAGCTTCAAACTTGGGTCATATTATTCTTTACAATATTATTAACGCGCAACCGCAACAATTATGCGATCGCACTTATCTCCCCGCACCAGATTTATCAGCCAAGTTAAGAGACACTAATACCCCCTTGTTTGCTTTAGAATCAAAGCGATCGCTTCAAGACTTTGATATTTTAGGTTTTAGTCTTAGTTATGAACTTGGGGCGACAAATATTTTAGAAATGCTCAGTTTGGCGCAGATTCCCCTTACTTGGCAAGAAAGAAATGCAGGGGATTATCCGTTAATTTTTGCGGGGGGACAAACCGCTACTTCTAACCCCGAACCTTATGCTGATTTCTTTGATTTTATTGCTTTGGGTGATGGGGAGGAATTATTGCCTGAGATCGGGTTGGTTATCAAAGAAGGTAAAGCAGCAGGATTGAGCAAGGAGGAGTTATTGCTCGATTTAGCCCAAGTTCCTGGAGTATATGTCCCCAGGTTCTATGAAATGGCAGAAGATGGCTCAGTACATCGGATTACAGATGATGTTCCCCAGCGAATCTTACGTCGGGTAGCAACTCCTATTCCCGCTTATTCCATTGGCTTAGTACCCTATATTGAAACCGTACACGATCGCCTGACGGTAGAAATTAGACGAGGCTGTACTCGTGGTTGTCGTTTCTGTCAGCCAGGTATGTTAACTCGCCCCGCGACGGATGTTGAACCAGAAAAAGTGGTAGATGCGATTGAAAAGGGAATGCGGGCAACAGGCTATAATGAGTTCTCTTTACTTTCTTTGAGTTGTTCCGACTACTTAGCTTTACCAGCAGTAGGGATGGAGATCAAAAACCGCTTGCAAGCGGAAAATATATCTTTGTCTCTACCCAGTCAACGGGTAGATCGTTTTGATGACAATATTGCCGATATTATTGGGGGAATCCGCAAATCTGGACTGACTTTTGCCCCCGAAGCTGGTACTCAGCGGATGCGGGATGTAGTGAACAAAGGATTGACCAACGAAGAGTTATTACGGGGGATTCAAACTGCCGTTACCCGTGGCTGGAATAGGGTCAAGCTATATTTTATGATTGGCTTACCTGGAGAAACTGATGTTGACGTGGTGGGGATTGTCGATACGGTGCGCTGGTTACGTCGTGAATGTAGTCAGATGAGTAATAAACGTCTCAACTTTAATATCACTATTTCTAACTTTACTCCCAAACCTCACACTCCTTTTCAATGGCACTCAGTCTCAACCAGTGAGTTTAGACGGAAGCAAGAATTACTTAAAGAGGAATTTCGTCGAGTGCGAGGAATCAAAGTTAACTATACCGACGTGCGCATCTCAGCCATGGAAGATTTTGTCGGTAGAGGCGATCGCCGTTTAGCCCCTGTCGTCAAACGGGCTTGGGAATTAGGTGCTGGTATGGATTCCTGGTGGGAAAACCTAGAACAAGCCTATGGTGCATGGTCAAAAGCGATCGCCGAAGCAGATTTAACCTGGAAATACCGTCAGGTGGAAGATGGGGAATGGAATATTTTCGATCATTCTGATAGTGCAACATCGATCAAAGATGCCACTGGCGCACCTTTACCCTGGGATCATATCAATACAGGCATCGATAAACAGTGGCTGAAAGAAGATCTACAAAGAGCGTTAGATGCTGCTACTGTTCCTGACTGCGCCTTTGAGGGCTGTTCTCACTGTGGGGTATGTGGTACAGACTTTGGGCATAATATTGTTGTTCAACCCCCTGCTATTCCTGAGTTTGCAGGACACTTTAAACCCAATCAGGATAAGGAACAAAAGATCAGAATGTGGTTTGGCAAAATTGACGAAATGAGTCTGATTAGCCATCTGGATTTAGTCCGCTTATTCGATCGCGCTATCCGTCGTGCAGCTTTACCAATTTCCTTTACAGGAGGATATCATCCAGGGCCAAAAATTGCCATTGCTAATGCCTTATCCTTGGGTATTACTAGTAACGGGGAGATAGTTGATTTTGAATTGACAGAAGACATGGATATTGAAGAATTCCGCACTAGACTGGCTGCTCAATTACCTGAGAATGTGCCGATCTACAAAGTAGAGGAAGTCGATATTAAGTCGCTTAACGCTAGTCGGATCATGGATCGCGCCGAATATTTAATTACGCTCCAGGTAGCAGAAGATCTAGTACCCCCTTGGCAAAACTGGCTCGATGAGATTAACAATGCTCAGTCAATCCTCTGGGAGAAATTTACTAAGTCGGGAAGTAAAAAACAAATAAACTTACGCGATCGCCTGTTCTCTCTTACTTTAGAATCAGCTCAAGATGATCGAGCCGTAATTCGCTTTACTGGTAGCTGTCGCAATGATGGTACAAATTTATCACCAGATAATCTAGTTTATATGTTGGAACAGATCGCCAAGGTTGAGTTTCAGTTACTTCAAGTTCATCGCCAACAACTACTTTTAAATTAAAAGTCGACTATTTTGTAGTCTAAGTAACCATAATTTCAGTTTTTCAGCCTATAATACGTAAATCTAGAAACAGCTAGCTGATGTCAAGTGAGCTAGCTGCTAATCTACAATCGAACTAATTATCATTTAAACTATTAAGCCTGCAAGTTTAATAGTTTTTTTCATTGGCAAAATAAGCTATCGTTCCTAAACTTACTCCAATCACGTAACCACTGATTAAAACTACAATCAAAGCGATCGCTGTAGGTGAAAAAGTCATCATTAAACCTCTTTTTGTGTTTGCATTCATAACTTAACAGCAATGTCAATAATCTTCAACAAATATTAATGATCCCGTCAAATTGTTACAAAAGTTAATTTAATCTTCAGGTTTGTCTGAAGTTAGGTTTGTTTATAAGACGGTGCTGATTTAAAGTATGAAACCGATAATAATACTGTTCGTAGCTATAAGCTATAAGCTTTTTTGATTTTTTACTGGATCAGACAAAATTAAAAATCAGACCCTGATTCAGCAACGCCATTGAGAAGATCATCCTATTCTGAAAGAGCTGCTAAATCTTCGAGGTATAGCAATAATAGACAATGTTAAGACGTTTTTTCCCTATTACCTATTACCTATTACCTATTACCTATTACCTATTACCTATTACCTATTACCTATTACCTATTACCTATTACCTATTACCTATTACCTATTACCTATTACCTATTACCTATTACCTACTACCCATTTGCGAAGCTTATCCTTCAAGACTACCTACTACCTACTACCTACCACCTACGAGCCGATCACCCTAATTGTCTATCGCTAATTTTGTACGGCTATAGTATGTGCAAATCAATTATGAACTAGGTTGATTATGAGAAATTAAGGTTGAGCCGAATAGATTATGAGAAAAAACGGCTAGGTATCAATTTTAATACTGTATTTATAGTTAATTTCTGGATGGAGAATTGCTAGATCGGGCTGCATTTATAATTAGTGCTGTTAAAAAGAAATATAGAAGCGATCGATGAGATTAATCTGATTAATCTACTGATGATCGTGGCAAGCCAGCTCAGGGCAATTTCTAAGTTACTAGCTTTTTTGATGCAATATCTACATTAGTTTCATGCGACAAATAAAAAAAAACCTAGAATATGTAACAAAAATTACAATAGTTCATCTATTTTAATGTGAATCTATTATTCAGTAGATGACATCAGTAACTACTGAAATATTTAGCGCCAACTATTACTTATTAAGCGCGATTCATTTTTGTAATTCCAAATGTTTTTATTGGTTTTTTTAGCAAGAAAGTAATGGTTACTTAAACAGCAGTACGATATTTTGATTTAATTTGCCGATTGAATTGATTTGAACTTTAATCATCAATTTCTCTCAAAGTTTATACAACTACGAAATCTAGTCATGCTTCATCCTTGATTATTTTTAAAGTCTAAATTAATAGAGATTTGTATTACAAAACAACTTTAAGAAGTTTCTCTAATCACAGTTTTGAGCATTATTTCCTGATTTCAAGCCACAAAATCCCCGAATTTGACCAAATTGCGTTCAGATTCACAAATAGACCCAAATCATATTTTTCTTTTCTGTAATTTACATTTTTATTATGTCCAAACTGTCTCGTCGCAAGTTCATTTTCTCAGCAGGTGTTACTGCTGCTGGCACTTTATTGGTACATGGTTGCACTTCTTCTAATGAAACTGCCGAATCAAGTTCTACTCCCCAACCAACAGCCCAACCAGTAGCAAATCTTAGCCCTGAAGAAACTCCAGAAGTCACGACTGCAAAACTAGGATTTATTGCCCTTACTGATGCAGCCCCTTTAGTAATTGCTTCAGAAAAAGGATTATTTGCTAAATACGGGATGACCGAAGTAGAAGTTCTCAAGCAGGCTTCTTGGCCAGTAACTAGAGATAATATTGAACTGGGTTCGGCTGGAGATGGAATTGATGGTGCGCATATTCTCAGCCCCATGCCTTATCTAATGACTTTGGGAACGATTACTAAACAGCCTGTACCCATGTATATCTTGGCGAGATTAAATACTAATGGTCAAGCAATCTCTGTCAGTGAAGACTATCTAGAGACGAAAGTTGGCATAGATAGTAGCAAAATGAAAGATGTGTTTGCCAAAGCTAAAGCTGAAGATAAAGAACTTAATGCAGCTATTACCTTTCCAGGTGGAACTCACGATTTATGGATGCGTTATTGGTTAGCTGCTGGTGGTGTAAATCCTGAAAACGATATTTCTGTAATTCCCGTACCGCCTCCACAAATGGTTGCCAATATGAAAATTGGGGCGATGGAAACTTTTTGTGTGGGAGAGCCTTGGAATGCTCAATTAGTCAACCAAGAACAAGGCTACACTGCTCTAGTCACTGGAGAAATTTGGAAAAACCATCCAGAAAAAGCTTTTGCTCTGCGGGCTGATTGGGTAGATAAAAATCCCAAAGCTGCTAAAGCTTTAACCAAAGCTGTCTTAGAAGCACAACAATGGTGTGATAAACCAGAAAATCTACAGGAAATGTGTGAGATTGTTTCTCAAGATAAATGGTTCAAAGTACCAACCGAAGATATTATCGGCAGACTTCAAGGACAAATCGATTATGGTGACGGGCGTACAGTTAACAATCCCGATATCTCGATGAAATTCTGGAAAGATAATGCTTCTTATCCTTACAAGAGTCACGATTTATGGTTTTTAACCGAAGATATTCGTTGGGGTTATATTCCTGCTGATACAGATACCAAGGCTTTAGTTAATAAAGTCAATCGTTCTGATATTTGGAAAGAAGCTGCTAAAGCAATTAAAGTAGCCGATGCGCAAATTCCCAAGACTGATTCTCGTGGTGTAGAGACTTTCTTTGATGGAGTTAAGTTCGATCCTGAAAATCCCCAGGCTTATTTAAACAGTTTGAAAATCAAAAAAGCCTAATTTGGGGAATTGATAATTATCCATTGTCAATTATCAATTTTGAAATAAATGGTGGGCATTGCCCACCCTACAACTACTAATTACAATTTCTTACCAAAAAGTAGTTTTTTAGAATCGGATTTAGATCACGCCACCTTAAAATATTCATCTTACTTCTCTGACTATGACAGCTAATCTTGATAATTCCCTGAAAAAGCCAAATTTCTTTGTTTCTCTGATTAAACAACCCCCCAGAAAAATATTAGCTCCCATTTGTGCGTTGCTCTTTATTTTGACCCTGTGGCAGGTTTTATGTAGTGGTGAAGATGCCAATTTACCCAGTCCGATCAAAACTTTTCAAGATACTGCCGAGCTAATATTCGATCCTTTTTTTGATAACGGTGGTACAGATAAAGGTCTGTTTTGGCAGATTCTGGCTAGCTTACAGAGGGTGGCAATTGGATATAGTTTGGCAGCAATTGTCGGCATTGGCTTGGGAATTTTAATTGGTTCTAATTCTTTTATGTACGATGCGGTAGATCCTATCTTTCAAATCTTGCGTACTGTACCGCCTTTAGCTTGGTTGCCGATCGCTCTAGCTGCTTTTGAAGAAGCTAACCCCTCAGCGATTTTTGTAATTTTCATTACAGCAATTTGGCCGATTATTATCAATACTACGGTAGGAGTGCAGCAAATCCCCCAAGATTATAAGAATGTTGCCAAAGTGTTGCATTTATCGGGAACTAAATACTTTTGGGAAATCATGTTCCCTGCTGCTGTTCCTTACATTTTTTCAGGTTTGAGAATTGGTATTGGTCTTTCTTGGTTGGCGATCGTCGCTGCCGAAATGCTGGTTGGTGGTGTCGGCATTGGATTCTTTATCTGGGACTCCTATAACAGTTCTCAGCTAAGTGAGATTATCGTGGCTTTGATTTACGTTGGTGTGGTCGGTTTGATCCTGGATCGCCTTGTTGCTTGGATTGCTTCAGTAGTAGTTCCCTCGGAAGAACAACAGTAACCCAAGTCAAAAGTACCACAAGGGTATAACATCAAAAGTTAGAAGTCAGAGGAGAATATTGATTTCTAATTCCTATTACCCATTACCCATTACCCACTACCCACTACCCACTACCCACTACCTAAAAACTAATGACAGCATTTCTTGAAGTAGATCACGTAGATAAGGTATTTCCTCTAGCGAATGGAGGCAGATACATTGCCCTAAAAAATATTAATCTGGAAATTAAACAGGGAGAATTTGTTTGTTTACTTGGCCATTCTGGTTGTGGTAAATCTACCTTGCTGAATATTGTGGCAGGTTTAGATAAGCCAACTCAAGGTGGGATTATCTTGGAAAACAGACAGGTAAAAGATCCTGGCCCCGATCGCATGGTCGTCTTTCAAAATTATTCTTTACTTCCTTGGAAGACAGTAAGACAAAATATTGCTTTGGCGGTTAATCAAGTTTATGGCCATAAATCCGTAGGCGATCGCCGTATGATTGTCGAAGAGCATATTAAGATGGTTAATCTTGGTCGGGCAGCCGATAAAAGACCAGCGGAACTTTCAGGGGGAATGAAACAGCGGGTGGCGATCGCTCGTGCTTTGGCTATTCGTCCTAAGTTACTTTTGCTAGATGAACCTTTTGGGGCTTTAGATGCCTTAACCAGAGGTAGTTTACAAGAACAGTTGATGAAAATCTGCCAAGAACATCAACTTACCTGTCTGATGGTTACTCACGATGCGGATGAAGCATTACTACTGGCTGATCGGATTGTCATGTTAACCAATGGCCCTGAATCCCATATCGGACAGATTATTGATGTGCCGATTCCCCGCCCCAGACAACGTTTGGAAGTAGTTAACCATCCCAGTTATTATGCCTTACGGGGAGAGATTGTTTATTTCCTCAATCAGCAGAAAAAAGCCAAAAAACGCCAAGTACAAGCCCCTGTAGTTGCATCTCGTCACGAAATAGAGAAAAAACAGCTAAATATTGGTTTTTTACCCTTAACGGACTCTGCACCACTCATTATTGCTCAAGAGAAAGGCTTTTTTGCCAAACATGGTTTAACCCAAGTCAATCTAGTTAAACAAACCAGTTGGAGTGCGATCGCTGAAGGTGTGACTAGTGGTAGACTCGATGCAGCCCAAATGGTAGCAGGTATGCCTTTAGCGTTAACTATTGGTCTAAAAGATCATGCTCCTGTGCCGATTGTCACCGCCCTAACTTTATCCCGTAACGGTAATGCGATCACTCTCAGCCAAAAGTTTTATCAACAAGGAGTTCGTACTTTAGCCGATTTTAAACAGGCGATCTTAAATAATCCAGATCGAGTTTATACTTTGGGTGTGGTCAATGAAGCATCAATGCACAATTTAATGCTACGTTATTGGTTAGCTACTGATGGCATCGATCCCGATCGAGATGTCAACTTGGTGGTCATTCCCCCTTCAGAAATGCTAGATCGCCTCAAAGCAGGTGACATTGATGGTTATTGTGCAGGTGAACCTTGGAATACTCAAGCCGTTGCCGAAAAGATTGGATTTGTCATCGCTACCGATCTAGACATTTGGTCTAGCTACCTGGAAAAAGTTTTAGGAGTCAGGGAAGATTGGGCAAATAAATATCCTGAGACTCACTTGGCATTAATTAAAGCTTTGATCGAAGCTTGTGAATACTGCGACGATCTCCGTCATCGAGATAAAATTGCCGAATTAATTGCTCAACCTAATTATCTCAATACTGACCTAGAATATATTCGCCCTGGATTTATCGAACCTTATAACCGAGGTACAGGTGAACCTGCGCAAATGTTGCCTCAATTTAATGAATTTTACGTCAATAAAACTAATTTTCCTAGTCGTGTAGAAGGACTATGGATTTTAGTGCAAATGGCGCGTTGGGGTATTGTTCCCTTCCCTCGTAATTGGATTGAAGTTTTAGACAAAGTAAGAAGAAGTGATATTTATTCTGAAGCAGCCAGACAATTAAAACTACCTGGTTTAGAACCAGAAAGAAACGCCTTTAAACTCTTTGATGGTAGTATCTTTAACCCTGATAATCCCCTAGAATATCTCAAAGGACTAGCTATTAAACAGGAAATCAAAGTCGAAGAAATTAAAACCGATTCATTAGTTACTAGTTAACTACTACCCCTTACCCATTACCCACTACCCATTACCCCTTACCCACTACCTTAACTAATCCAGCTTATGCAAATTTCCAACAGTACCTTACCAAATAATATTTCAGCTACTAACTCAGCAACTTTTTTAGAATTTGACAGCGTTGCCAAAATTTATCCCACCGATAAGGGTAAAGGTAGTTACACAGTTTTAGAAGACGTAAATCTTAGTATTCAAGAAGGCGAATTTGTCTGCTTAATTGGACATTCTGGTTGCGGTAAATCTACTCTTTTGAGTATGGTATCGGGCTTAAATAAACCTAGTATTGGCGAGATTCGTCTCAAAAATCAACGTATTACCCAGCCTGGGCCCGATCGCATGGTAATCTTTCAAAATTACTCTTTGCTACCTTGGAAAACTGCCTACGAAAATGTTTATTTAGCAGTAGAACAAGTTTATAAACATAAATCTCCTCAAGAGAAAAAAGATATTACTTTAGAACATTTAGAATTAGTTGGTTTAAGCGAAGCGATTCATAAAAAACCCGCTCAACTTTCAGGGGGAATGAAACAACGGGTAGCGATCGCTCGTGCTTTGGCGACTCGTCCTGAAGTACTAATTATGGATGAACCTTTTGGGGCATTAGATCCGATTACTAGGGAAGAAATGCAAGAAGAATTAGTCAAAATCTGGCAGGATCATCGCTGTACAGTTTTAATGATTACCCACGATATCGACGAGGCTTTATTTCTTAGCGATCGCTTAGTAATGATGACCAATGGCCCATCGGCTAATATTGGCGAAGTTTTAGATATTCCTTTTCCTCGTCCTCGCGATCGCCAAAAAATGATGGAAGATCCTAAATATTTTAAATTGCGTAATCATGCCCTTGATTTTCTCTTTCGTCGTTTTGCCCATGATGACGCTTTGGAGTAATTTTTTATAATTAGATCGGCAACAAAAGGCGACTAACTAATTAAAAGTTTTAATCACTCATACTTTTTGTGAATCCACACGGTTCCTTTTTGGGTGATAATTTTGCTTTGTTGAAACCACTTGAGTTCGTCAATCACAATACCTAGTTCAAGATTAAGTTTGTAGGCTATTTCTTTGGCTGACAATCCCTCAACATGAGACTTAATTAGACTAATGATTGAGTTAACTTGATTAATGAAATTTCTAATTGCTGCAATTCTAATCGCTGTTTCTTCTGACTCACAGCTTTGAGCAGCTATTTCAACCATGCTCCAGCCACTGCGATAGTATTCGAGGATACTAGTACCATTCTTACTAATATTTTCTCGATCTTTTCTAGCTAAAAGTGCTGCTTTCTTGGCTCGATTACCTTCTTGGTTCACTTCCATAACAACAGGGATAATTATAATAGTTAGGATCGAAAACTATGAACAATCCTGTTATAACCTTTCAGATTCTTTTTGGGGATCATAAAATAAGTAAAACTCATACCATTTAAATTGGTATTACTTGTGCTTGAAACGAAACGTGATTAAATTTCCTCGCACTCTTAGAAGAGAAATATATATAATCAAATTTTGTTCCTTGCGGTGTATTTTAATCTTCTATGACTGACATTCGACAACTGATTGCTCAAGAGTTTGCTTTATCTCCCCGCAATATCAACAACGCTCTAGATCTCTGGCTAGAAGGGGGAACAGTACCATTTATTGCCCGCTATCGGAAGGAACAAACAGGTTCACTGGATGAAGTAGAGCTAAGGAATATTTTTGAACGCTATACCTATCTAGATGAACTGATTAAGCGTAAAGTCAAAGTTATTGAGGAGATTGAGTCTCAGGGCAAATTAACTACCGAGCTAAAGGCAAAAATAGCAGTCTGTCTCAATCGGACTGAATTAGAAGATTTATATCTTCCCTATAAGCCAAAAAGGCGTACTAGAGCTACGATCGCTAAAGAAAAAGGATTAGAACCTCTGGCAGATTGGATCGCACTTCATAATAAGCCCCAAGTATCCCAGATCTCTTTGGCTGCTGAGGCAAGTAAGTATTTGGCTGCGGAAAAAGAACTAGAGACCACAGAACAGGTGTTAGCAGGAGCAGCAGATATCTTAGCCGAGCAGGTAGCAGATAATGCCGATATCAGAGCTTATTTACGCGAATATTTCTTTAAACAAGGCGTATTTACCTCGCAAATTAAGGGTGATTATCCTGAAGGGACGACTAAATATGAAATGTATCGCAACTATAGCTATGGGGTGAGTAAGATTCCGCCTCATAATCTCTTGGCTTTATATCGGGGTGAGACTGAAGGTATTTTAAGTATCGATATTACCTTTGATGAGTCTGAGGTGTTAGGTTATTTAGAAAAGCAAGAAATTAGCACGAGAAACCCAACTCTAAAAGCATTTTACCAAACAATGCTCAAAGATGCATTTAATCGCTTATTAAAACCTTCTTTAATTCGAGAAGTGAGAAGCGATCGCCAGGAATACGCCGACCTAGAATCAATTCAAACCTTTGAAGCTAATTTGCGTAACCTTTTGTTAGCCGCTCCTGCGGGGAGAAAACCCACCCTAGCAATCGACCCAGGCTTTCGCACAGGATGTAAAGTAGTGGTGTTGTCAGATACAGGCAAGTATTTAGAATATCAAGCAATTTTTCCCCATACAGGAGAAAGCAAAAGAAAGCAGGCAGCCCAAACGGTTAAGGATTTAATTAGTCAATATCAGATTGAATTAATTGCGATCGGTAACGGTACTGCCTCGCGGGAAACAGATCAATTTGTCGGTGAAGTTTTACGCGAAATAGAGCAACAACCAACTAAAGTAATTGTTAATGAATCGGGCGCATCGATCTATTCTGCTAGTGATGTGGCAAGAGAAGAATTTCCCAATTTAGATCTTACTATACGGGGTGCAGTTAGTATTGGTCGAAGATTACAAGATCCTTTAGCTGAATTAGTTAAAATAGATCCCAAATCTATTGGTGTGGGTCAGTATCAGCATGATGTAGATCAAAAGTTATTGAAACAAAAGCTAGAAGAAACTGTAGAAAGCTGCGTTAATTATGTGGGGGTCGATCTCAATACAGCATCTAAAGAATTGCTGACTTTTGTATCAGGAATTTCGCGAACAATTGCTCATAATATTGTCGAATATCGGAACGACAATGGAGCTTTTAATAATCGCCAACAACTACTTAAAGTAGCTAAGTTAGGCAAGAAAACTTACGAACAAGCTGCGGGATTTCTGCGCATTCGCAATGGTAACAATCCCTTAGATAATACGGCAGTCCACCCCGAAAGTTATCCTGTAATTGAGCAAATAGCTCATAGCCTGGGGGTATCTTTAGACCGCATTACTCAAGCTAGCGATCGCGGAGCGTGGGCGGAGCCCAATCGCCTTAAAAGCCTCGACCTCAAAGAATTTATCACCGATGGTGTGGGTTTGCCTACTCTCAGGGATGCGATCGCCGAATTAGAAAAGCCAGGACGAGATCCGCGAGAACAATTCCAATACGCCACTTTTCAGGAAGGTGTTGCGGAAATTAGCGATTTGCGAGAGGGCATGTTGCTAGAAGGAGTCGTGACTAATGTGGTTAACTTTGGCGCATTTGTTGATGTCGGCGTACACCAAGATGGTTTAGTGCATATCTCTCAACTATGCGATCGCTTTGTTAGCGATCCCAATGAAGTAGTAAAAGTTGGTCAGGTGATTAAGGTCAAAGTATTAGAAGTCAATGAAAAATTAAAGCGGGTTGGTTTGTCGATTAAACAAGCCTAAATCCATAATTAGGGGCGAAGTTAGAATCGAAAGCTCTTTGCCCCGACAAGAGGTAGGAAGGTAAATATTAAATGATTAACAGCTTAACGAGAAGCCTATATTTTTGTGACACATTTATGAAGTAAACTAGTCAATTTTGTAAAGTAACAATTATTAATTGCTACTCGGTATATTTACTTGAAAAATATTATGATAATCACAATGAAATATAAAAACTATTTATTAACCTGAATGGATAATCAATTACGGTGGCATAATTTCTATCGAGAAGTAAGCCAGCCAAAAATAGATCTAACCAAGGCATGTCTGTATTTTGCTCAAGCAGAATATCCTGATTTAAGACCTCAAGCATATTTAAAAGTTTTAGATACGATCGCAGCCGAAATCGAAGTACAGCTTCCTGCCGAACGTTATCCTTTAAAAGTGATTCAAACTATCAACCGACATTTATTTGATACTTTGGGCTTTAGAGGAAACAAAAATAACTACTACGATCCAGATAATAGCTTCTTACATCGTGTACTCGAACGTAGGTTAGGAATTCCCATCAGCCTATCTGTAGTCTATTTAGCGATCGCTAAACGGCTAAATTTTCCCATGCAAGGTGTTGGTTTACCTGGACATTTTCTGATTCGTCCTGAAATTGAAAATGCAGAAATTTTTGTCGATCCTTTTAACCGTGGTGAGATTCTGTTTGAAGCTGACTGTCAGCAAAGATTAGCTGAAACTTATCAGCACAAATTTCAGCTTGATCGCAACTGGTTAGCACCTGTAGATAATAAGCAGATATTAGCGAGAATGCTGAACAATTTAAAATTCATCTATCTGCATCGCCAAGAAATAGACAAGGCTTTATCAACTATGAGTGCCATTCTCAAACTTGAGCCTGAAAAAACGGCAGAGATTCGCGATCGCGGTTTACTATATTATCAGCTTAATCGTTGGTCTGAAGCAATTCTCGATTTAGAATATTACCTCAAAGTCAATCCCAGTAGTGATGATGCACCAATAATTGAAGTTTTACTGGCGAAAATGAATCGAGTTTCTTAATTGTCGTTGCCGATCAAAAGCAAAGTATCTATGGTTATACTGTTCGTAGCTTTTAGCCGTTAGCCTTTGTTGAGATGTATATTAGCGTCGTCATTCCTACCTATAATCGTTTACCAATCCTACAAAAATGTCTGTTTGCTTTAGAAAAACAGGAACTAACTAACAGTAAGCTTGACGGTTATGAAATTATTCTAGTAGATGATGGTTCGAGCGATCGCACCTTAGTTTGGTTAGCAGAAAATCGGGCTAATTTGCCTCATGTTAAAGTAATTGAGCAGAATCATCAAGGCGCAGCAGCAGCTAGAAATTTAGGGGTAGCAAATGCCGTTGGTGACACCATAATTTTTATCGATAGCGATCTGGTAGTTACAAACACTTTTCTGCAATCTCATGCCGATGCATTAGTTAAAGGAAAACAAGAACTTAAAAGCGATCGCCTATTTACCTATGGTGCAGTAATTAATACAAATAACTTCGACAATCCAACTTCTGAACCATATAAAATAACAGATTTTTCCGCTGCTTACTTTGCCACTGGTAATGTAGCGATCGCTCGTAAATGGCTCGAAGATGCAGGATTATTCGATCCAGGTTTTCAACTCTATGGTTGGGAAGATTTAGAGTTAGGAGTACGATTAAAAAAACTCGATTTAAAACTAATTAAATGTCCCGCAGCTGTTGGATATCATTGGCATCCTCCTTTCAGTTTAGAGCAGATACCAAAGCTGATCGAGCAAGAAATTCAAAGAGGAAAAATGGGAGTAGTTTTTTATGACAAACATCCTACTTTTGATGTCAAAATGATGATTCAAATGACAATTCTACATCGTCTTCTTTGGGGCATATTATCAATTGGTGGCACGCTAAATGAACGTACTTTACAGCCAGTATTAAGCTGGTTAATTAACCAAGGTAAACCTCAATTAGCTGAACAAGTAGCGAGGATCTTTCTTAACTGGTATAACGTCCAGGGTGTTTACGCTGCCTACAATGAGAGCAAGTAACGATCAATGGCGGATTTGCTTTGAATGGCAAGACGGAGAAGCTTCAGACGTAGGCGATCGTTGATTATCATTTAGGTAGAAGAATGAATGAAAACAAGCTGATGCCAGTTCATCCTGGTGAGATTCTTTTAGAAGAATTTCTCAAACCAATGAATCTTAGTCAAAATCAAATCGCTCTAGCTCTACGAGTTCCAGCACGGCGTATTAACGAAATCGTTCACGGTAAGCGACGAGTTACAGCAGATACAGCTCTTCGCCTTGCGCGTTATTTTAATATGTCACCACGATTTTGGCTGGTATTACAAATGAATTACGATTTAGATGTGGCTAATGATCGAGTAGGCGATCGCCTGAATCAGGAAGTAGCTGTCTTGGTAAATGAAGAAAATTGATTAATCAGGTTTAAGACCTTTTCTTTCAATGATCATTGACATTATGGTTGGGGAGAGTGGATGCAAAGGCTATTGAGATGAAAGGGTAGCACAAAGCTATAATTGTAGAGGAATTCAACCTTTGATCGTGCAAGAAATCTAACAGTAATCTCAGTCAGATTAAACATTTTTAATGAATATACTTACCAATCTTCTCTTTCCCAAGTCCAAAAAATCAGACTCCGACACAGCTAATAGACTTCCTTCACTAAATCGTAATCCTCGCGGAATTGAAATAAAGTCAGCGCCTGAAATAGAGAAGATGCGTTGCTCTGGCAAGATTGTCGCTACTGTATTAAAAGAGATCCAAGCACTAACCAAGCCAGGAATGACCACCGCAGATTTAGACGAATATGCCGAACGACGGATACGGGAAATGGGTGCAACCCCCAGCTTTAAGGGATATTATGGTTTCCCTGCTTCTATCTGTGCCAGCGTCAATAATGAGGTGGTACACGGTATCCCTAATGCCAAGAAAGTACTCCGTCGTGGGGACGTTTTAAAAGTAGACACGGGTGCTTATTGCGATGGCTTTCATGGTGATTCTTGTATTACTATTGCCGTTGGCGATAAAGTATCTAAAGACTCTGCTAAGTTAATCAAGGTTGCTGAAGAAGCACTATACAAAGGGATTGAACAGGTAAAAGCAGGTAATCATCTCTTAGACATTGCTGGAGCAGTAGAAGACCATGTAAAAGCGAATGGTTATAGCGTGGTAGAACAGTATACTGGTCATGGTGTGGGTAAAAATCTCCATGAAGCACCATCAGTATTTAATCACCGTACGAAATTGATGCCTAACGTTAAATTAAAGGCGGGTATGACTCTGGCGATTGAACCCATACTCAATGCAGGTTCTAAGCATACTAGAGTTTTGCGCGATCGCTGGACTGTGGTTACTGTAGATAACAACCTTTCGGCGCAGTTTGAACATACGGTTTTAGTTACTAAAGATGGCTATGAAATTTTGACAGATCGCGATTTAATTTAGATTTGGAAGATTTACAGCTAGGTAAAAATGAATGTTTGTACAGATAGTCAGCACTCTTAATGACTGGGTAGTTAGTTTGTGTCAGTTATTAGCACTGTTTGTCATCGTTACAGGAATAGTTAAAGCTTTAATTATTTACAGCCAACATATTTTTATTAGTACTAGTTCGGCGATCGCATTTCAAGGAAGTCGCCTAGAATTAGGCTATGGTTTTTCTCTCGGATTAAGCTTTTTATTAGGAGGAAGCATCTTAAAGACAACGATTACCCCCTCTTGGAATGAGCTTGGTCAACTAGCGGCAATTATTGCCCTGCGGACGATTTTAAATTACCTTTTATTACAGGCAATTGATAAAAGTGCTGAAGATTTTAAGAGTCACTCTTTATGGCTCAATGAACAGAAAAGTGTGAGCGGCTAAAGCCTATTATTTAGTCATTATTTATTAATTGCCCAGCCTAAGCTTTAATTCAATTGACCGACCGTGGCAAAGTACCAGAAGCCCTAAAATTGGCTCATTTAGTCGGTGCAGCAGTGATTAATGGAGAAAGCAGTTCACAAGCATAGTAATTATTGAAGATAGCTATCATAACTTTTAGCAGATGGATGTAATTAAATAAAGTTGGACAATTTAATTTTGTTTATTTCTGATTTTGGCTCACCATAACTAAAACCAAGTAATATAGCTCTCATGAATAAGATAAGTAGTAAAAATCAGGTAGTTCAATTCCTCTGCCAACCACAAGGAGGTAAAGCTTATTTATTAAATGCTTTAAATTCAAACTCGGAACAAGTCTTTATGGAAGCTTTGCACAATATTATTGATGCGATGAACCAAGATCTTTCATCTAGCCTGACAAAGAAATTGTAGATCCTTGCCCAACTCTTCTAGACTATGTATATACTTACAAGTTTATATTTCTTAATATGGCAAGAGATTTACGGGGATTTATTGAAATTCTAGAATCTAAGGGTCAGCTACGGCGCATTTCAGCACTGGTCGATCCTGAACTAGAAATTGCTGAAATTTCTAATCGCCTGTTACAGGCAGGAGGGCCTGGTTTATTGTTTGAAAACGTTAAAGGATCTCCCTTTGCTGTAGCAGTTAATCTTATGGGAACCGTAGAGAGGATCTGCTGGTCGATGAACATGGAAGCGCCAGAAGAGTTAGAAACTTTGGGTTCTAAACTAGCCATGTTGCAGCAGCCTAAACCACCGAAGAAAATTAAGCAGGCGGTAGATTTTGGCAAAGTGCTATTTGATGTTTTAAAAGCCAAGCCAGGTAGGGACTTTTTTCCCTCTTGCCAGCAAATAGTGATCGAAGGAGAAGATGTCGATCTCAACCAAGTGCCGATGATTCGTCCTTATGTGGGAGATGCGGGAAAAATCATCACTTTGGGTTTAGTCATTACTAAAGATGTAGAAACAGGTACGCCGAACGTTGGTGTATATCGTCTTCAGCTACAGTCTAAAAATACCATGACCGTTCATTGGCTTTCGGTACGGGGTGGGGCAAGACATCTCAGGAAAGCAGCAGAAGCAGGCAAAAAACTAGAAATTGCGATCGCCCTGGGAGTCGATCCGATGATTATTATGGCAGCAGCAACACCCATTCCTGTAGATCTCTCTGAGTGGCTCTTTGCTGGTTTATATGGGGGCAGTGGAGTTAAACTGGCTAAATGTAAAACTGTGGATCTCGAAGTTCCAGCAGACTCTGAGTTTGTTTTGGAAGGAACAATTACCCCAGGAGAAATGTTACCCGATGGGCCTTTTGGGGATCACATGGGCTATTACGGCGGGGTTGAAGATTCGCCTCTAGTTCGTTTCCACTGTATGACCCATCGTAAAGATCCAATTTACCTGACTACTTTTAGCGGTCGCCCACCCAAAGAAGAAGCAATGATGGCGATCGCTCTTAACCGTATTTATACCCCAATTCTGCGTCAGCAAGTCTCGGAAATTGTTGATTTCTTCCTGCCAATGGAGGCGCTGAGTTACAAGGCAGCAATTATTTCGATTGATAAAGCCTATCCTGGACAGGCAAGAAGGGCAGCCCTAGCTTTTTGGAGTGCTTTACCCCAGTTTACCTATACCAAGTTTGTCATTGTCGTTGATAAGGATATCAATATCCGCGATCCCCGCCAGGTAGTTTGGGCAATTAGCTCCAAAGTCGATCCCTCCCGCGATGTCTTTATCTTGCCCGATACTCCTTTTGATACTCTTGACTTTGCTAGCGAAAAAATTGGTTTAGGTGGGCGCATGGGGATCGATGCTACGACCAAGATTCCTCCTGAAACCGATCATGAATGGGGCAAACCTTTAGAATCCGATGGTGATGTCGCCGATATGGTTGACCGACGCTGGCAGGAATATGGATTAGGGGATATTGATTTAGCTGAAGTAGACGCCAATTTGTTCGGCTACGATTTGAAATAAATTTGAAATAATTTATCTAATTTATCTCTTTTGGATGCATAAAATACCACTTTACCCGTAACTAAAATTAACCTACTTCATCAAAATTTTATGGTTGTGACAATAAATTTAGTGAAATAATAGGAAACCCTTGTTGATATATAGTCAAATATACTTATGAGGGTATATACATAGCTTTAAAATCTCAATATTTTAAGTAGAATCAATGAAAAATAAATATCTATCTCTTGCCTTAGTTGGTTGTGCGATCGCATTTTCCGCAGTTCCGCTCAAAGCCGAAGAAAAAGCGACTCCTGAGTCTACTAAATCTGTGTTTGTTTGCGCTGTCCAGGGCGATACCCCTACTATGTTTGCTTACAATCCAGGCCAAGTAAATTTGACACCTTTGATGAGTTGGCACGCTGAATATTTAGTACCAGGACAGTCTGGAGCTGAAGTTTGTCAGCAAACCGCAGCAAAACTACAAAGTTCATATCAGCAGGAAGATGCTAAGTATTTGAAGGCTGAAACCAACAAAAACGCAAACCTAGTGTGTTTGGTCAATGAAGAGGATCAAAATTGCCTAAATGAAGCCAGTGAAAAGCTGTTTAGCGTTAATCCTAAATTTAATGCAAGTTGTGTTTTAGAAAACAAATCGCCGATTGATTGCCAAGTGTATAAAGTCCGAGGTGTATATAGTTTTAATGATGAACCATATCAACCACTCTGGTGGCCTTGGTAGTAGGCTGTTGCCAATTAGTTTGAGCTAGTTGGCAATTTAGATTATTTAATCGTCTTTTTAATTACCTAATGGTATACCGAGGGAAATCTATCAACACTAATGTTTTCTTGCTTTGATGTCATCGATCTAAAAAAAGCTATCAAATAGAGCTATTTGCTCATGACCAACCAATTAATTAGACATGAGTTATAAAAATGTCTATATTTCTTATCAAGTTACCTGATAGCTTACTTAGTGATAACTTAAAAGACGATGACAACCAAAGATTAACCAAGCAAGATTTGGTAAAAGTCACTTTTACATATAAATTACAGATAGAAATATAGCAAAAGCATAGTGTTTTAGATGCCCCTCATTAGAAAGTCCCTCATTTGCTCTTTTAAGATTGCTCTAATAAACATCGTTTTATTGACAGCCAGCAATATCGGTGTTGGAGCAGAACAAACTAAACATTCATCAGCATTAAATCTTAGACAGTCAGAAAAAAGCGAGTTTAGTAATAAAACTCAGTGGCAGTTTATTGCCTCCGAGAAGTACAAAATTAACAATGCTGTTGCTGTTGAATCATCCGACGAAGAGGGGATTCCCTCATTACGTCGTCAACCATCGGGAGGTCAAAGATTTGAACCAAAACGAATACCGTTACAAGTTTCTGATCCGAAAAATACATATCAAGCGTCCCCTAGCATTACTATTATCAATCCATCAGCATATGGAGCATCTTGGGGTAATGCTGGAATCGGCTTGGGATATCAAGAGCGGGCGAGGTTTAGAGACGAATCTGATGGGGTATTTGGTCTAGGCTTTGGTTTAGGAAATGCTCAAAAAAATGTTGGTGTCCAAGTGGGAATTAGTCTGGTTGATATTAGTTCACCTTTTAGTGATGGGTCAATTAACCTCAAGCTGCATCGTCGTTTGCCCAAAGATTTTGCGATCGCCGCTGGAGTTCAAGGCTTAACTACTTGGGGAAATACGGATGGAGGATCTTCTGTATTTGGCGTTGCGACTAAAAGATTTAAATTGCGTACAGATAGAACTAAACCTTTTAGTGAAGTGTATACAACATTAGGCGTGGGAGGCGGCCAGTTTCGCTCAGAGTCTAATATTAATGAAGGTAACGAAAATGTTGGAGTTTTTGGCAGTTTAGCAATTAAGGTGATTCAACCAGTCGGTTTGGTCGCTGAATGGAGCGGTCAAGACTTAACGATTGGAGTTCCCTTAGTCCCATTTAAAAAAATTCCCTTAGTTATTGTTCCTTCTATCACCGATGTGACAGGTTCGGCGGGGGACGGAACAAGATTTGTTTTGGGTCTTGGATACAGTTTGTCTTTTTAAATAAAAATTGTTAGTAAATAAAGTGAGACCTTGATGATGAAATTATCTCAACTACCAGTAAAAATATTATTGTCATGTATCTGTATTATCCTGGCGACAGAATCAGCGCGTTCTCAATCAGGTAATATGTCCGATATTACGCAGCCTAGTCCTGATGCCATGATTAATCAGCCCGATCAGGATGAAGGCAATACAGTTGATAATTTAGGAGAAAACACTGCGGGGGATATCGTCGAAGAAGTTCCCGTTAACAGTAGTCAACCCAATAGTCAAATAGAAACTGTTAGTCCAGAAGCTGATAGTACTATTAATATTCAATCTGAAATTGTTGAGAGCGAACCAGTAACTGTAGAAGAAACTGCTGAAGTTGCTAACTCGCCTGAGTCTGATGAAATAGTTGAAAAATTAGTTGACGAAGCTGATGCTAGAGAAGTTAAAAAATCTGAGGAAGTGGAGGAAGAAAAAGTAGCAGAGAAAGATTCTCAGCCAGCAGTGGAGCAGTTAGATCGCGTAGCATATGAAACTCAGTTTCAAGAAGCACCTGGCGATTTAGCCATTTTTATGCAGGAAGAATTTCAATTAAATCAGTTAATTGGTTCTACGGGAATTGAACTTTATGGCACTGTACCTTCGGTCAAAGAGATTTCTCAGAGATTAGCTCAGTTAGCTGAACAAACAGGCAAAAAACCTGCTTTTATCAATATCTCTCTTCAAGAGAATCAGCTAGAATCATTGGTGGTTCTACCTGAGCAAGTACAGGCTAATGCCAAAACTTCATTGGTGGCATCGTCGAAGTTAAAGGGTGTTGATGCGCCAGCAGCCTCCCAAGCCTCATTGATCCGTAAAACAGTCAAGAATACCTCTCGTAAAGATATTCTTGCCAAGGCAACAGAATTTCGCGCTGAAATTGGTGATGTGCGGAAACTCAATCTAAATGACTACAAAAAGTCCTCACAAGAGCTATACAATGTCCTAATTAAACCCATAGAAGCAGAACTTCAAGCTAATAAAATTGATGTTTTGGTGTTTTCGATGGATTCAGGCTTGCGTTTATTACCCGTCGCAGCACTTTATGATGGTCAACAATTCTTGGTTGAAAAGTATGCGATGGGAATTGTCCCTAGTTTTGGCTTGACCGATACTCGTTACGTGAGTCCAGATGAAGCTTCCATTTTGGCAATGGGCGCATCTGAATTTAAAGAGCAAGCATCCTTACCAACTATGCCTATTGAACTGAAGACGATTGTGAGTAATCCCCGTCGTGGAGAGTCATTTCTGAATCAGCAATTTACAATTCCCAATTTTGTGGCTCAAAACAGTCGCGAAACACCATTCTCAATTATTCATTTAGGTACTCATGCTGAATTCAAAGCAGGTGATTTAAGCGATTCTTACATCCAGTTTTATGATGAACAGCTCAAAATACCTCAGCTACAACAATTATCAGACCAACTTGGTTGGAACACTGATGATACGCCGATTGAATTAATGGTTTTAAGTGCTTGTGAAACTGCTTTGGGAGACAAAGATGCCGAGCTTGGTTTTGCGGGATTAGCGGTACAGGCGGGGGTAAAATCTGCATTGGCTAGTCTCTGGTATGTTAGTGATTTGGGGACTTTAGCCATGATGGGTGAGTTTTACGATCAGCTAGATAGTACTTTGAATAAAGCAGAGGCCTTGCGTCAAACTCAGATAGCAATGCTGCGAGGCAATGTCAAGATTGATAGCAAGCAGGTTAAGTTATCCAATGGCAAAGATTTACCTCTACCAGCAGATTTTCCCGACGGTACTTTAAGTCTCAATCATCCTTATTTCTGGTCAGCATTTACCATGATTGGTAATTGGAATTAGTCTAGAGTAGAAAAGTATTTTAGACTATTCATGGGACAGATTTGCATCCCCAGTTATTTTTCTAGGCGTACTACATACCACTGTAGGTAATGATCTGCACTAATATCTAACTCAAAATAGTTATCAAGTAAGTGTTGAGCCTGTAATTCTGGTGATTCAAACTGTTCCAGCTCTCTGGGAATAATTACTTCTGGTTGCTGTAACAGATGAGCTAGCTTGGTTTTCAGTTCGGCTGAATTCATAAATTGTTCAGGCTGATCTGATTCGAGGACAACATAACCATCCTCCTGATACATAATCGGATCGGGCATAGTCAAAAAGGGACTAAAAGTTAGTTAATTAATAATTACTGTAAAACTAATTGAATTTAGAAGCTAGTTGAGAACTAGATATTTTTATCCTTATGGCAACAAGTCTCAACCCGCTGCTCAACCTTCAATATGAACCCATGATGGAAAACTTGGGTGATGACTACTACGATATTGTTGCTGCTGCGGATTTTCCTAGCCATTTTCTCCGTTATCGTAACGATCGCCTGTTACCATTATTGGGATTAAAACCAGAGTTAGTGACCGACGGCGACTTTATTGCTGCTTTTGGTCAATTCAGCGGGGTCAGACCTTTTTTGGCTCTACGTTATCATGGTTATCAATTTGGCGCTTATAATCCCTTTCTGGGGGATGGTAGGGGCTTTTTATACGGTCAGGTTCGCGGTGTAGATGGTAATTTATACGATTTAGGAACTAAAGGATCGGGGAGAACGCCTTATTCCCGCAGTGCTGATGGTCGGTTAACTCTCAAGGGTGGTGTTAGGGAAGTGTTAGCAGGGGAGGCACTACATCAGCTAGGAGTAAATACTTCTCGTTGTTTAAGCTTGATTGAGACGGGGGAAGCTTTATGGCGAGGAGATGAACCTTCCCCCACTCGTTCTGCGGTAATGGTGCGGTTGAGTAAGTCCCATATTCGTTTTGGCACTTTAGAAAGACTACATTATCTACAACGTCCAGATTTGATTAGTAAATTATTAGATAGTGCGATCGCTGTTTACTATCCAGATATTCCTGACGATGAGGATAAATATAACCAGTTTTACGCTCAGTTAGTCATGAGGGTGGCGCAGTTGGCAGCACAATGGATGGCGGCAGGCTTTTGTCATGGTGTTCTCAATACTGATAATATGTCGATCGCTGGGGAAAGTTTTGATTATGGCCCCTATGCCTTTATTCCTACCTATGACGCTCGATTTACCGCTGCCAGCTTTGACTATGGTGGGCGCTATAGCTATGGTAATCAACCCTATATTTGTCGGTTTAATTTAGAGTTACTGCAAAAACCCCTGGCAATGATTACAGAACAATCGAGTTTGGAAATCGGCTTGGCGCAGTTTGACGACTACTATCAACAACATTATCAACAGTTGATGCTACAAAAACTAGGGTTTGAGGCTGATTTGGGAAAGATCGCTCATGAATTATCAACTCAGACAATTAACTTATTAAGAGATACCGAGATTAGCTATCATGGTTTCTTTGCTGAATTAGCTCAAGGATTCGATTCTCGTTGGTGCGAAGAGCAGGAGTTAATTTTAGCCAACGCTACTTTTTCTTGGCAAATTACCGACAATTGGCGCAGTATTTATCATCAATGCCTTAATCAAGTCTCCCCAGACAATATGAAAGAAATTGGCGATCGCCTTAAGATTCATAACCCTCAGACTGCTTTATTACGTCCTGTAATTGAATCCGTTTGGCGATCGATTAGTGAGGAGAATGATTGGCAACCTTTGACAAACTTGCTTCATGATCTTCAGCAGTAATTAGTAATACCACAAGGGTACAATATCAGTAATTAGTAATCAGTAACTAAACAATTCGGTTTGAGCTATCTTTACTAACATGTACAAACTGTGAAAACACTTTCTGAAAGTGCTTACTTCCCCTAAGCAAACAAAAAGTAATGATAGCAAGTACTTGATAGTTAAATAATAAAGAGATATCACGCTCATTAACTGCCGTAGCACTCAAGATCAAAAGATAAATCAGTAAGTAAAAAAAGTAGCGCGGGAAATCCATCGGCCAGTCACTATTTTTACCCCCCAGGTAACGATATAAAACATACTGTATTGAACGAATTAAAATCTTACTAATGAGTAAAATTAAGCCAACTGTATTAGTAGTTAGAAGAACTAAATAACCACAGTAACGGCAAGCTTGCAACAAGAAATAGAACCATACTCGACTCTGCTTATTGAGCTGATTATAAATATGAAATAAAAATCTTAAGAGCAATAAAAAAGCAGCCCAATACAAAAAACTTTCAGATATTTGAAATAGTTCTCGATGATAATTACCAAATATCGCCGTGCCGAGATGAACACCTTTAATTGCTATTTCTTGATAAAGAACAGCTATGCCTAAGATAGAAAAGACAACAGCCCAGATCCAAGGTTGCCACAGTTGAAACGAATATTTATAAGAATTATAGTTATACGAAAGTACTGCTTTATCTTCAAATTTTTCCCCTAAGATGTCATTTTCAATGTAGCCAATTTCATAGATACACCAAAAAGATACCTGTAGCAGAAATAACCCCAAGGCATTTGTCCAAGGATGAGAACTAACGAAACTGAAAGCTAGGAGCAAGATCAGAAAATCTTCTCCCAAGACACTCAATAAAAAAAAGTTTTGATCGGGCCTTTTAATTTTTTCTGAATAAAAAAACGGTATATAAATATTCACGCGGATATCCTGAAATTTTAGTTTCTAAATTTAATTTTTAATGATTACTATTTGTTTGTGTTTAATCTCTACACTCTCTAGTTGTGAATTAATTACAACTTTAATTAAGTGTATTTAAGCAAAAAACTAACTTTAATAACTTAAAATCTGCTATTTTACATTTTTAAAACCGCTGATTTAAATAGCCAACATTTAATTAGCGCAAAAAGTATAGTAGTATCACAATAATATGTTGCTCAACGCCTAGATTAAAGCTTTAATTGAAATTAAATTATCAGTTGCACAGCAATAGCTTGACGTTATCTTATCTAAAGAATGAATAATTTTTAGATTACTAGCAAAATTTTTATTCGTAATCTTGCAGATGAGTTAACTTAATTGAATGCTTATTTGTTTAATCATTTAATTAAGTCGGGATAATTTAGCCGTAACTTTAAATATTATTAAAATGTTATTATAGTTTTGTTATTAATTCTAGTAATTCATAAGAAGTTTATCTTACGACAATAGATTAATGGTCATAATTTCATCTAAATAGATCAAAAAGATTGTTTCCTATTTACCCTAACTCTTCCTGCAACATGTTCTGATAAATTTGGGGTAAATAATTGCTCATAGAATTAGTCTCAATTCCGTATCCTAAACTAGTCCAAGTTCCTGAGAGTAATTCAAGCACCTGAGTTACTTCTCCCTGTCGTAGTAACTGGGGAATATCCATTCCCCAAGCCTGAGAATCACTAAGCCAAGCATAAACCACCGCATCTTGGTATTCAGCTTCAAAACTATAGCTTTTCCAACGCCAAAAACCCCCAGGATGAGGATGATACTGCTGTGCTGTCCGATTCCAAGTAAAGTCGAGCATTTGATAACGTCCCGCAGCAGTCGTACAATTACCAGTATTTGGCCCCGCGACAATGGTGACGCAAAGCTGAGGATGCTCACTTAAGTCTTCAACCTGCTTGCCACCATAAATGACGTTGTAGGGACGACTAACATTAGCTTCGCTAGCGGTAATCGTGCGCATCAAAGCTCTAACATAAGGATCTCCCCCACCCATAACTAAGGGTTGAGTGCCAGATACATTAGGAGTATAGTGGCCTTGAGGATTAGGTTGCTCTGAATGCCAGTGTCCGTAAAGCTTGGATAACATTTGCTCAGATTGTTGCCACCAAAAATTTCTGGGTTCTTGGCTGATACTTCCTAAAGTCCCCAGGAATAATACCAAACAACTGAAATAGAAAAACTTTTTGGCTTGATTAGCTAACTGCATCTATGTTGATTGTCTGAGGACAAGGGATAGTTTAATACTTTAAAAGATCTGAATTACAGATGATCATCATGGCTTCAAGTATTATTGGCTAACTGTTCTACTTCAGTAGTAATCTGCTGAATTTGCGCTTTAATATTTGCCGTTTCTTTAGCGATCGACTCAGCAGTAGCTATTTTACTAGCAAGTTCCTCCTGTTGAGGTCGAATTACATTAGCAAACTGTTGCAGGCATTTATTTAATTCTGCTGCTAAAGCATCCTTAAGACTCTTGGTATAGTTTTCTTGGAGACTACGATAATTTTGTTCTAACTCTGCTTTAAGTTTTCTCCGTCTTCTGGGTAAGGCATCAAAGCTCATTAAACTAAATAACCCTGCAACCACAAAAGCCGTCGTGTCTGCTGAAATTGAACTAAATATGAGTTGTCCACCCACTCCCGTTGCTGCTGCGGTGATTCCCAGTTTCCAGAAACTCTCTAAACCTTCTTCTGTTGCTGTCTTAATCTTAGTGGCAAATTCGTTGCTATTTAAGCGATCGGTATTAATCGGCGGGAGCGCTAAAGTATCCTCAGAGACAGTGATGGCAGTAGATAGATCTTCCTTGGCTTCTCTAATAATTCGTTCGCGGTACTTTTGAAAAGTGGCGATCGCCTCTTGAAAGATGTCTTGCAGATTTTTATCTAACTGAATATCCTTAATTGTCTTAGCCAATCGTTCTTCGAGAAAGTCTTCTTCTTTAGTAATTTTGCGTTTAACAACGGTTAAAAACCCCGTATTATTATCAATTAATTCGTTGGTTTCTGTAATTAAATTGGTAAACAAATCTTCAATATTATCGCGAAAAATACCAAATAAAAGATTGTACTCTTCTAGTCTTTCCTCAATTCTACGGGAGGTACGGTCAAAAATAACTTTGTCCGACTGTAATTTGGCTTTAATCGATTCGTTTTTCTGTTCTAATTGTTCTAGATAAACTAATAACGAATTCTGTGGGCCACGCAGCTTAAGCTTAACTTTTTCTCCTTCTGCCAAAAATGCCAACAAAAAGCTTTTAAGCTCATCCATCCCGCTACCTGTTTTTGCTGAAATCGTAAAGACAGGGGGCATTTCTGTGAGGATTTCTTTTAAACCTTCGCTAACATATTCACGGATTTGCTTTGCTTCGTCGTCGGTAACTAAATCGGCTTTATTAATCACCACAATAATTTTCCGCGCCCAAGTTTGATCGACTAAGGTTAAAAAATCTTGCTCAGATTTACTCAAAGGACGCTCAACAGAAGTAACGAACAAAATAATATCCGCCTGCTGGAGATAATTTTCTGTTAACTCTTGGTGTTGCTCAATAATCGAGTTAGTACCTGGACTATCAATAAAGACTAAGCCACCAAAGCCTTCGGGATTATAAGCGTGAATTTCTTGGGTGGTAGGCAAAAAACCCACTGTGGCAATTTCTTGATTGTTGAGTTGATTGAGTAAACTAGACTTGCCTGCGTTAAATTCACCACAGATAAAGATCGAAAAGGGATTAGCTAGCTGCTGCTTGAGTACTTCAGTATCGGGGTCGAAATTGGGAAAAAGTACCTTTGCCTCCACAAACAAACCTTCAACTTGCTGGATGGTTTGCAAGCTACGGTCAAAAAGTTGCTGTTGTTCTCCTGAAAGAGTTAGAGGCATATATTCTCTTCCTTAATCATAAATTTTAATCACAGCTTTTAGCTCTTAATCCATCAGATGACTAATAACCAAAGGCTACTCTAAATTAAAGCAGTTTTTCTGCTCATCGTGTTAGGACTTTAAGTTTAACTAAAAATGTCTATCTTGAGAATGACTATCTTAAGAGACTTGTTGCTAAATTCAGCAGCATCTTTAGCTATAATGCCGAGCAGATTGAGCCGATTACGCCCTAAATTATGACCACTAGTATTAGATTACCCCGTCAATTTCGCCTGACCCTATCTCAAAGCCTAACTTTAATTGGGCTGATGATTACTCTGAGCTTTATGGCGATCGCTTTTCTCGCTCCCACATTGCAAAATATTGGCTGGTTACAAGATCCCACCGAAGCCCTAGCTAATCCGATCCACGAAGCCCCAGGGGCTGATTATTGGTTTGGCACAACTCGCCAGGGTTATGATGTTTTTTCCCGTACCTTGTTTGGAACTCAGGCTGCTTTGAAAGTAGTGGCGTTGGCAACTACTATGAGCCTGATTATTGGTGTTCCCTTGGGGTTGGTTAGTGGCTATTTAGGGGGCAAGATAGATCGGGTTTTGATCTTCTTTATGGATACCATCTATACCCTGCCAGGATTACTGTTGTCCGTCACTCTAGCGTTTGTGGTGGGTCAAGGGGTCATCAATGCAGCGATCGCCCTCAGTATTGCCTATATTCCTCAGTACTACCGTATTGTACGCAACCATACCACTAGCGTTAAGACCGAACTATTTATTGAAGCAGCGCAGGCCATGGGCGCACCTACAACTAGGATTTTAACCCGCTATCTGTTTTTTAACGTCATTCAAAGCGTTCCTGTGTTGTTCACCCTCAATGCTGCCGATGCCATTCTCATCTTGGGTGGTTTGGGCTTTTTGGGTTTAGGACTCCCGCCTGAAGTACCAGAATGGGGTCACGATCTACGTTTAGCTTTAGATGCCTTACCGATCGGGATTTGGTGGTCTGCTACTTTTCCTGGTTTGGCTATGACCATCTTAGTGACAGGCTTATCCTTAGTCGGGGAAGGATTAGGAGATATGTTGAATCCTGGCTTGAAAAATAAGTAAGGATCTATTTATTTATTGATTTTTTGTTTGGTTTAACTATCTTCCGTAAGAAGTCCCTCGCTTCAGCGACGGGATAAATTACGGGCTGGGTCTTGCTTGCCCGTCTACATATTTGCGTAACTGCTCTATAAGCTTTGTTATATTTAGTTTTCATCAAGTATTATTTGATTGTCGGTGACAATGATATAATTATCTCATCCTAAAGGACTTGTCTACCGAACTAAGCGGCATATGCGGAGCAGTATCCTTTAGGACAAGTCGCATAGTTGGAGATACCGCTTCGCATATGAGAGGAGCAGCGAAAGTAAGACTATATCCAACCAAGGAACAAAAACAACTACTAGCTCAACAATTTGGCTGTAGCAGATTTTGGTGGAATAAAGCATTAGGATTACAGTACAAGCATCGTTCTGAACAGGGAAGATGGTTAAAGCGTACTGAACTCAATGCTTTGCTTCCTAGTCTAAAAAAGGAATTGCCTTGGCTGTCTGATTGCTATTCTCAAGTTCTTCAGGCTACGACCAAGCATTTAGAGCAAGCAATGAAAAATTGGTTTGAGGGTAGAGCCAAGAAACCAAGATTCAAAGCTAAAAAGAACAATCAATCAATTAGCTTTCCTCAAAATGTCAAAATACTAGGTAATCAACTTAAAGTTCCTAAAGTTGGTCTAATTGAAGCTAAATTCACTCAAGTAATCGAAGGAATAATCAAAACTGTAACGATTAGTGTTACTCCTTCAGGCAAATACTATGCTGCGATTGGGTTAGATTTAGGAAACTCTGAAGTAGAGCAATCGACTGATGGCGTTATTACAGGGATTGACTTGGGACTAAAAGATTACGTAACCTGTCATAACGGAACGGATACCTACTCGCTCAAACACCCTAAGTGGCTCAAAAAACACGAACGCAATCTAAGATATCAACAAAAAAAATTATCCCGCAGGGAAAAAGGGAGTAACAGACATAACAGAGCGAGGCTTTTAGTGGCTAGGGTTCATGAGCGTCTAAGTAATGCTCGCCAAGATTTCTTGCACAAATTATCTAGAACTATAACCGACGAAAGCCAAGTCGTTGTAGTTGAGAATTTGAATATCAAAGGAATGGTCAAAAACCGTAAATTAAGCAAGGCTATTGCTCAGTCTGGGTGGGGGATGTTCCTAAATTTTCTCAGCTATAAACTAGAACAAAAAGGTGGTGTTTTAGTAGAGATAGATAGATTTTTCCCTTCTAGCAAAACGTGTAGTAATTGCGGTCATATTCATAAAGAATTAGAACTAAAAGATAGGGAGTGGACTTGTAGTCAATGTTCCACTCATCACAAAAGAGACGACAACGCTAGCCGTAATATTCGCACAGAAGGAATGAAAATACTTGGGCTGGGACACAGTCTTCGTGGAGATGATGTTAGACTCTTAGCTTGCTTTGAGCAATCGTCTGTGAAACGAGTACCATCTTTTGAGCAACTTAGTTTGTTCTAGGAATCTCTCAATTTATTGAGGGAGGATGTCAAAATAAGCTTCCATAACCTGCCTAACCAAAGGTGCAGCCAAAGAACCACCCCCACCACCAGAATGTTCGAGGAAAGCGACGACGACAACTTCTGGCTTTTCATAAGGGGCATAAGCGCCAAACCAAGTATGAGAGTCTCCTGGAGGAGCTTCCGCTGTTCCACTCTTGCCTGCTCCTGGAGGAATAGTCGGGGAGTTGAGTTTAGTTCCAGTACCACTGTCCACTACGGCCCTAAGTCCTTTGCTGATGGTGTCAATAGTGGTGGGTTTGAAATTGAGATTAACCTTTTCAGGCGGTTTTGCCGTTTGGACTAAATGAGGCTGTACTCGATAACCATCATTGGCGATCGCACTAAACATGACCGCGATCTGTAACGGTGTGGCGGTGGTAAAACCTTGACCAATAGACATATTTACCGTATCCCCTACAGTCCAACCCCAGTCATCAAAATTAAGCCGTTTCCAGGCATCATCGGCAATTAAGCCTTTTGTTTCTCCGTCTAGCTCAATTCCCGTTGGTTGACCAAAGCCATACAGCTTGGCATATTTAATTAGGGTTTCGCCACCAGCACCCTGGCCAATTTGACCAAAGAAAGTATTACTACTCCAAGCAAGAGCTTGTACAAAGCCCAAGGGGCCAAAACCACTTTTATTCCATTCTCCAAATCTCGTACCACCCACAGATAAATAGGGATAAGTCCCCAATATAGTATTAGGAGCGAATTTCCCGCTTTCCATCCCCGCAGTAGCGGTCACAATTTTGAAGGTAGAGGCGGGAGGAAAAGCCCGTAAAGCCATATTCAGAAAAGGATTTCCTTGAGACTGTAATTCTTGCCAGACTTCTGGAGTAACGTTACTGGAAAAGATATTGGGGTCAAAACTAGGATAGCTCGCCATCGCGATGACAGCACCACTATGGGGATCTAGAGCAACTATTGCACCCTTTTTTGTGCCTAATGCTGTTTCCGCAGCTTTTTGAACTTTGGCATCAATGGTTAAAGTCAGATTTTCTCCTGATTCGGCTGGCTTTTCCCCTAACCAGCTAATTACCTGTCCAGAGCCATTTACTCCTAGTTTCAATCCACCCCATTGTCCTCTTAGTTGAGCTTCATAACTAGATTCTACGCCCATCTTACCCATGACATCTCCCAAACGATAGCCCCGCGACTTTCTCTCGTTTAGCTCTTCTTGGTTTAGCTCTCCTGTATAGCCTAAAATATGCGCTGCCAGTTTACCTTGAGGATAAAAGCGGACTTTATCAATATCTGTTTCTACCCACTTGAGCATCGGCTTATATTCTTCAAAGGCGGTTACTTGCTCTGGAGTTAAGTTACGACCAATAGGGATGAGGCTGGGATAGTTGTATCCTGCTGCTTCTACTGTTTGTTGAAGTTCTTTTGGGTTTATTTTGAGGATTCGGGCGATAATTTGCCGATTTGTGACCCAATTTTGCTCTTTTTGCGCTTTGGGCCAGAGATATGCGGAATAGGACTGTTTACTAGTCGCTAACATTTTGCCGTGGCGATCTGTAATATTACCCCTGACAGGTTGTTTGGGAACAATACGAGTCCGATTGTCCTCAGCTTTTTGCTGGTTGATTGCTCCTTGCTGTAACTGTAGATAACTTAAGCGCCAGCCAATACCCCCAAAAAAAATGATACTCAGAACTGTCATTATGGGAATGATCTGAAGTTGAGTACCAAATAGGCGATCGCGATATTTTCCTGAAGGGGAATCTTGATAATTTTGAAATTTATTTTTTACAATAGAACCCATAATTATTGAGCAGTCGTTAATAGATCTATTTTTATTGTTCCCTTTCTGACAATGATTCAGATCACCAAGATAACTGAGTCATCTACTTAAGAGTGCTGGAAAAGTTTTCAAACCAGCCTCTGCGCCAAAAGAAATAAATTAAACCTCCCGCTGTAGCCAGCATGATTGCCCAACAAAAAACATAACCCCAATACCACTCAAGTTCGGGCATATTAAACGGAGAAATGTCGGGATTAAAGTTCATTCCATAGATTCCTGCGATAAAAGTTAAGGGAATAAAAATACTAGAAATCACCGTTAACAGCTTCATTACCTCGTTCATTTTGTTGCTAATTGCCGAAAGATAAATGTCTGTCAAACTAGAAGCAAGTTCGCGATAGGTTTCGATAATGTCAATAATTTGGACTGCATGGTCATAGCAGTCGCGCAAAAAGACTAAGATTTCTGGGTTGATTACAGTACTACCATCTCTAATTAAGGTGTTCAAAGCATTGCGTTGGGGCCAAATCGCTCGTCGCAGCGCTAGTAATTCCCTTTTGATTTGATATACTTTTGCCAAACTTTGATTACTAGGATTAAAAATCACTTCATCTTCCAGATTTTCAATCTTTTCGCCATAGATTTCTAGGATCGGAAAAAAACCATCAATAATCGCATCCCATAGGGCATAGGCTAAATAATCTGCGCCCATGTTTCTAATTGAACCCTTGTTAAACTTAATCCGTCGGCGTACTGGTCGAAAACAGTCTTTGTCGGAATCTTCTTGTACCGTCAAAAGATAATTTTGACCAACGACTAAACTTACCTGTTCTAAAGAAAAGCCTGTTCCCGATGGCTTAGGCACTACCATTTGCGTAATAATCACCAGCTGCTGTGGGTAATCTTCTACTTTTGGTCTTTGAGGAACATTGACGATATCTTCTAATACCAAAGGGTGTAAGCCAAACACTGTTCCCAACCTCTGCAAGATCTTTTCGCTACCCAAACCCTTAACATCCACCCAAGAAACTGATTCCGTAGTCATGTGTTCTGCACAGGCTTCAGGAGTTAGGTTAATTGTCTGCTGAGCGCGATCGCGATTATAGTCAATCAACACTATATTTGTAATTTCGGCATCATCTTCAATATTGAGCGTCCCTGGAATACTTCCTGGCTGTTCATAGGAATAGTCAAATAAATCTTCCTCTTCTTCGGCGGACAATACGGCTTTGTTTGAATCTAATTGCTGTTCATAACTCATAAGATGATGCAAGTCCTAATATTACTAGACTAATTATGACCCAAAAAAAATACCAGCGATCGCGATCGCTGGCTAATTAAAATTGTTGTTGTTTAAGTCTGGAAAAATCTTTAGTTGTGCGTTCCCCAACGAGACAACTCTCAAAATCTCTTGACCCGATAAGAATTGTAACAGAATATACGCTATTTTTGTAAAAAAATAATAATTGTATTAACTGTTACACCAATTATACGCTAGTAAATTGTATGTGACTGTGACTTAGATCGAGTCACGGTGAGGCAGACAATCAATTAATCGTCCCAGTTAAAGGAGAACTAGCCGTAGCATATTGCTTAACAGGGATTCTCCCCGATAGATAAGCGAGTCTTCCCGCAACCGCAGCTAAACCCATTGCCTGTCCCATAGCTACAGGATTTTGTGCCAAGGCGATCGCGCTATTAACCAGCAGTGCGTCTGCACCCATCTCCATCGCTAAAGCTGCCTCACTAGGAGTACCGATACCTGCATCTACTACTACGGGGACATTTGCTTCTTCAATAATAATGGCAATATTAGCAGCATTATTAATTCCCTGTCCCGAACCAATGGGCGAACCCAAGGGCATAACGGTGGCGCATCCTGCCTCCTCTAAGCGCTTTGCTAGTAACGGATCGGCATTGATATAAGGTAACACGGCAAAACCTTCTTTAACAAGCTGTTCTGCTGCCTGTAGCGTCCCAATCGGGTCTGGTAAAAGATATTTGGCATCAGGAATCACCTCTAACTTAATAAAGTTGTTCTCTTCCTGTCCTAGCAGCTTTGCCATTTCTCTACCCAAACGAGCTACTCTAACGGCTTCCTCGGCAGTTTTACAACCTGCGGTATTGGGTAACATCCAGATTTTGCTCCAGTCGATCGCCTCGGCTAATCCTTCGTGTCCTGGTGCTTTGGTTTGCACTCTGCGTACGGCAACAGTAATAATTTCACATCCACTGGCTGCTACGCTTGCTTGCATTACCTCCATACTGGGATACTTCCCTGTACCTG
The DNA here is from genome assembly GCA_019359095.1 of Pleurocapsa minor HA4230-MV1. Taxonomy (NCBI): domain Bacteria; kingdom Bacillati; phylum Cyanobacteriota; class Cyanophyceae; order Pleurocapsales; family Pleurocapsaceae; genus Pleurocapsa; species Pleurocapsa minor. The sequence goes on from JAHHHZ010000017.1 coordinate 68,248, forward strand.
TCATCAGACGGGAGTTAAAGGTGCGTCCAGCGATGATTAGGGGTCGATCGTCTTCGATAGTGCGATCGTCTAATAAAGCAGTTGTAGCAGCAGATAAGGGAGCTTGAGGAGTAGATTCAATCTGTAGGGGTAGTCTGGGGTTGCTTAGGGTCATATTTGCAGGTTGATGAAAACGTTGATAGCTAAATTCAGCTAATAAAGGATCGGACTTCTGTTCTAAAATTAAATCTGCCATCAGCGAAGCAGTAATCGGTGCTAGCAGAATTCCATTGCGATAATGCCCTGTAGCCAGGAATAAGTTATCACAGGCACTACGACCTAGTATAGGCAGTTCATCAGGTGTTCCAGGACGAAAACCCCACCAAAATTCTTCAATTTGCCAGTCTGCTGCTGCGGGGTATAGTTCTGTCGTTTTCGCCAATAAGCTTTGAATACCTTGAGGTGTATTAAACGGTGTCCAGTCTACTTCTTCTACTGTTGCGCCAACTATTAGCCTACCGTCTTGGCGCGGAACTAGATAGACCCCCTCGCCATATAAAATCCGCTGTAGAGGAAAAGGCTGGTGTAGCTTTTGGGGCATCTTCAGCGCTAGCATTTGCCCTTTTACTGGACGCACAGGCAAAGGCATTAACTGACTCGACCATGAGCCAGCCGCCAAAACATACTGCTGGGCTGTTAGCTGTCCAACATCGGTTAATACGCCGTCAACTCGACCCTGCTTTTGTTGAATAGCCTTGACGCTAACTCCTTCTTTTAACTCTATGCCTAATGTTTGAGCAGCCTGCAATAGCGATCGCATTAAAGAGCGATTATCCACCTGTCCATCTTCGGGATACCACCAACCACCAGCGACGCGATCGCTTAATCCTGGTTCATAGAGTTTAATTGCTGCTCGATCTAACCATGCTGCACGATCGTCTGCGGCGATCGCTTGAGGCGCACTGTAGGTAGGGGCAAGAATTCCGCATGGTAAATAGCCAGTCTCGATCCCCGTCAATTCTTCCAGCTTTTGCGTCCATTCAGGATAAAGCCAACGCGATCGCAGACACAAATCTAACATTGGTGCAGAAGCAAGTTTTTCTGCTAATGGTGCTAACATTCCTGCTGCGGCGTGGGATGCTGCTTGAGTAAAATCTTTGCTAACTACGGTGACTTTTGCACCCTGACGTTTTAACTCGATGGCGATCGCTAAACCAACTACACCACCACCTATAATTAGAATATCTCTTGCTGCTTTCATATTCCTTAAGCCATTATCTTCATTACTCTAGCGTGAAAATAATCCTGGATAAAAAAACTTAATTTATAGCAAAGCAAGTATAACTTTAGACATCAATTGTTAAATGAGAATAGCCAAGTAACTTTTAGGTTGAAATTGGTTTTAGATCATTTGCCTTGATACTTTAATTGAATTTGCTCAACCCTTCTGCCTTCTGGCATTTCTTGGCAGGCAAACAATAGCGCTACCAGTAAAACAACCGTAAACAAACGATTGAACAGCAAAAATAAATCATTAGACACAACTTTAGTAATCTCCGTACACCCTATGCCTATTATGGTGGTATAATTTCAGGAAATTTTTCTCCGTATTATTACAGGTATTCAATTGGCACAATAGAGTTTAAATCTTCCAGAAGTCATAACCAGCATAAAAAAATCAATTTGACAGAAGCGTTTCACGAGCAATCGTGGCTCGTGATGAATAAAAGAAACAACATCAGTCACAGAGGAGAAAACCCCTTAATATTAATGGTGGTCGCCTGACAGTCAAGACCGAACTCTCATTGGTGCGATTGCGCCCGTACAGAAGCGTGGTTCTAGATGTTGTTTCTTAGGAGAAAGTTAACTACTCTTCCAAGTGCCATGAAAACTAGGAGGAATGACACTAGGTAATGCCAAACGACAAATAGGCGGTTCTGACAATCGATCGCTTTGATAAATTCTGACTTCACTACTATCGGTATTGCCATCGTAAACCACAGTTAATAACCAACCCTGTTCGGGATTATTCTGGCTGGGGACTAAAATCGGTTCGCTAGGATAGCAGTTTTCACCTAGGTCGGCGATCGCCATTTTACCAGTTTCTCGATCGAAGCAGGCGATCGCATTAAATAATTCTGACCCATGAGTTACCCCATCCCGATGTATATTTAAGTAGGTATAACGCCAATTCTGACCAACTTTGGCAGGAGAGACTAAAGGAAATTCATCACAGGTAGCTAATATTTGCTGGTTACTGATTACTTGTGCTGTTTGTGGCTCGATAACTAGTGACCACAAAGTCCCTGGTGCGCTAGTTTCGCTATAGCCAGAAGCGATTTCTTTCAGGTACTGATTGGTAGCAAAATCTTCATAGCGGGTAAATTCAGTCACAATCTTACCGTCTCGATCTACGTAACCATTGACAAAATGCCATTGAAACCAAGGATCGGTTTGACCACGACTGACTAAAGATAGATCATCGCGATCGAAGATTAAAATTTCTGTACCTAATTCTGGTTTCCATTCCAGGGAATCACTATAACTTTTTTGTCCCAACATCACAGCAGGAAGACTCACTCGTACTGGAGAAACCAAAAAGATTAAATATTGCCCTGCAAAGCAAAAGTCATGAATCAGAGGCAACCCCGTAAGAGTGTAGGAATTTTGTTGCTCAAGCCTACCTGTAGGATCGCAGCGATAAAGATTAAGGGTGCCGTTTACACCACCAACTACACCGAAATTAAAAATATTGCCTGTCACGGGGTCAACTTTAGGATGGGCGGAAAAAGGTTGCTTGTCTGTTAACGCAGATAGCTGATCGAGACCAATAGTTGCTAAAGTGTTTAAATCTAAAGCATGAGGCTGACCTCCTTCCCAAAGAGCTAGTAGACGGTCGGGTAAAGCTAAAACCGAAGTATTAGCTGCGTTTTTAATCGGTTTGAGCCAATTATTCCAAAACGCCCCCGCAGCCGTCATCCCGTAGTTGGGATAGATAAAGGCATCTGCTGATTGTTCGTCTGTATAGCCCTGAGTTTGTACGTAACGGTAAACCCCAGTTGCCCCTGTATCCGTAAAATGAATGCCCAAAATAGCACCATCACCGTCAAACCAATGTCCTGCCCGTTTTGCTCCTCTAGACAGCCTACCAGGGCCATTACGGTAGAGTGAGCCACGCAAATCCGAGGGTATTGCACCAGAGATAATTGATAGCGGTGTTAAATCAAATTCTGTAGCGGGTTGGGCGATCGCTTTTGACCAGGCTTTCTGTTTAGATTTAGTTATCATCAGACTCTTAATTGGTTTTTATAACTAATTCAAAATTTATCCTAAAGGACGACGCGAAGCTAGTGCTTTAGCATACACTTCGTTATGGAACAGCGGACAACGAGATATTAGCAATGATAAGAAGTAAAAAATTGTCTAAACTCTAGCTATAGTTTTAGATTAGCTTAATCCAACTTCAATATTTAATACAACATGCAAAATATAAATTCAGCAGAAAGCGATCGCGCTTTTGGATGAGCAAAATAACTTCAGACAAACAAATAATCGTTTCAAGAATAGCTTGTTGCCTACCAAATTAACCCACCGATTGCCTCCAGAATCTCCATCAAGTCTTACATGGATTAGCTTCGGAACGAGCGATCGTCAGGTTAGCGCAATTCATTCAGACGGCTGCGATCTCGTCCGTTCCCCAACGTGAGTGGTCATAAAGTTACGGATATGAGTGGTGATCGCCTCCCCATCTTCTTCCAAAGCAAAATGTCCCGTATCGAGTAAATGAAACTCAATGTTTTTTAGGTCGCGCTTGTAGGGATAAGCACCTTCGGCAGGGAAAATGTAGTCGTTCTGACCCCAAACAATTAGGGTGGGGGGTTGATGTTTACGGAAATACTCCTGCCATTGCGGATATAACGTTGGATTCGTGCCATAGCTATAAAACAGCGCCAGTTGAATCTCATTATTTCCAGGGCGATCGAGTAAGGGTTGGTCTATATTCCAGTTATCAGGGCTAATTGCTTCGAGATTGCGAACGCCTTTGGTATATTGCCACTTGGTTGCGTCCAGTCCAAAAATGTATCTAAGCTTGTCGGCATTCTCAGGAGAACGCTCCTGCCTCAGCCAGGTGATCGAACGTGTAGTCAAACTCATTCACAGTTGGCATTGAACTATTGCCATAGCCAGGATAATCGGGAGCAACGAGATGGAAGTAGTCGGCAAGCGCAGGCATTAGATTACGGAACATGTGAGATGAAGTTGGGAAGCCGTGTAATAACAGAATCGTCGGATTATCACGGGAGCCAGCTTCTCGGTAGAAGATATCTAAACCATCAATTGAGACTGTATGAAATGTGGTTATTAGCTTACTCCTTGTAAATTAAAAAAGGGAAGACAAGTTATCGCTGGAAATAGTCGCGCCAACTTTGGGGCAAGGCTTCAAGTTGAGCAGCACGGTGAAGTAAATCTGGATTGTCTTCCTTACGCACATAAAGTTGAGTGATATCTGCAACCGTGATGTGCTGATTATCTCGGCTCACCAACTCCAGAGTGTCTCCAACGACCACTTCGCCCTCTTGCAAAACACGGAAGTAAAACCCAGTTCTACGACTCGCCAAAAATCGATTCACCATATCGGGTCGTCCAAACCGAATTCCCAGTTTGTAGCAGGGCAGTCGCGGTTGCGTCACCATCAAGGTTAAATTGCCAATCCGAAAGCGATCGCCAATGTTCACGTCCTCCTCTTTCAGCCCAGTGGTTGTAAAATTTTCACCAAAGATACCGAGCGACAGATCCATCTCAGGCAATTCACTTCGCCAGTAATCGTAATGCTCGAACGGATAGACATAGACTGCTTTATCTATCCCTCCATGAACAGTGAGATCGGCTTGTTCTTCGCCATCTAAATTGAGCGATCGCACCATCACCCTTTCACTGACTGACTCTTTAAATATTCCAGTACTAACTGTTCTCCCTTTCCAGATCACTTTGCGTGGAAGTCCTACATTGACAGAGATGAGTTGCATATTTGGCTCCAAGTCTTGGATGACATTATTACTATTTAGATGGTGGAGGGACGATCTCGATACCGTTTTGTTACCATCGCTTGGGGTTTAAAGCCTTGTCCTTCTAGGACAACTTCTCGATAGCTTTTAGCCATTAGCTGCGGACGCTACCGCGTCCCAGTCGTCGTAAGACGACGATCTGCGCGAAGCGCTGCGCTTTTAGCTTCAATCAATTTGCAAGGCTCAAGATTAGTCTAATTGCGTATTCTAAGCCGATTAAAAAAGCTAAGAGCTAAGAGCTAGAATCACCGATCGTTCACGACGGTGAGCAGTCAAAAGTTGCTGCTAAGTTCACTAACGTTAAAATGTGAGTCTATTGCTCCTGTTTTGGTCGATTTTCATCGTGTATTGCTCCAAAACTTGATCGCTATTGAGGATCGTCCGCAACTGAACTGTGGGCTTGTGGCTCTTGGCTGCGTTGCTGCATATACCCCCGTCGTGCTTTTGCCATCTCCTGATAAACATGCTTGCGAGCTAAATTGACACTACCCAAAGGTGCGTGTGCGTGAAGGGTATGCCAGGGATTGAACGACAAACCCTCATCCAAACGCTTCCGCTCGTCGAAGTCGAATTTCTGAGCGGGAATTTTGATGGTGGCGAGTTTGATAAATGGTGAATCTTCCTCTTGCCATTCCTGCATCGGATTTTCGCTCGGAGTTTTCTCCTCATCGACATAAAGCTGCACCAAGAAGTCGAAGGTGGCATCCTGATTCTTAACCGACAGATAATCGATTGCAGCTACCCGCAGATAATTTTCAACGTCGGGAATTACTGTCGGAGCTTCTTGCTGATGCGGTTTAATGGCATACTTGATAGCTCGATCTCCCAACTGATAGGGAGTTGTACTCCAGTATTGAATTAGTAGCGGATTCGCCACCTTTTTACGGCTAATGGCTTGCAGGATTTCAAAAGTAGGTGCTAGCGATCGCAATTCTTCTTCATCTGCTTTGCCAACGGTGGCTTTCGTCAGAGTGGCAAAACCTTGGGCATCGCGCACCAAAAATACGGGATGATTGAGGAGCAGAAAATCTTGAGTTTCTAACTCGTCATCGATGACTTTTTCACCCTCTACTTCCAGAAGTTTGATCGCTACAGCCCGAATATCGGGTTCGAGATCCGACTTGAGTTTTCCCCGCTTTTCGGCATCGGAAGCGTTAGAAAAACGCACCCAAATTGGATAAGTTTTAGGCTGGGTAAAGATGCCGACCTTGAACGAGTCAGGCAAATTATCTTCAATAATGAATTCCCCCCAAACTAAGCCGTGACTTTTAGGATGATCTTTTCGCAGGTCTGGGCCTTTTTCGCCTTGAACGTTGAGATCGATTTCTAAAATGGTATTGGTCGCCGCTTCCTGGTCAGCAGGGGAGAGATTAGATTGGCTCATTGTTTTTTTTCTCCTGAATTAGTGTTTTAATCTCTGAGGCATTCTCCTTGTTAATTGGCGATCGCTTTCTGTTCTTGCTGTGAAACACCACCTGCGGCTTTAATTAAATCTGCACCAGCCCAGACCGTGAACTCCCCTTCCAGCGTGTAGAGTTGTTCGGAATAGCGCGTGTGGCGATGGAGTGGTGTTTGTGTACCTGGAGGGATATAACCCTCAATTAGATCGTATTGACCTCCAGTGGTGGTGGCATCGGCAATGATGGTGAGACGAGTGCTAAAAAGCCAGAGAGGTTGTGTTATGAGTTTGCTCCTGTTAATATAGAGATCCTGAATGATTGAAACTAGCTGTGTACCAGATGTAGTTGATAAAAGTTTTGACCTTTGACATTTCAGTGAGCATATTTGATTTGGGTTTTCAAATCGATCGCCGTTGCTAAACTTTGATTTAATAGGGTATTCACTTGCGATCGGATTTCTGTGGGAATATCAATTCGGGTTGAGTAGACAAATAATTTAGTATTATTCCGAGTAGTAGTAGCAGCCATAGGTTTTACTCTCAATATGTTGTTTTGTAACAAGTAAACGTTTAGGGAAACACTAGTTTGGGTTTGGGTGCATGACTCAAGTAAATGTGAGCCGATGCTTTCAGCACAATTTCGGAGTAGAGAATTTTTTGAATTTCTAAACTGGGTACTCGATTGGCAAGTGTTTGGTAAGCTATAATTTCTCCTTCAAGGCTAAAATCAGCACCCGCTATACAATGGAAATAGTCGTGAATTGCTAGAAAGGCAAAACCATAAAACGGATTCGGATAAATCTTACTATCGTAACTATCAGCCGACACCCAGAGATGCTCTTGGGCAATATCCGCGCACATTTCCGCAGCATTACGGTAGCGCATATAGTCCGAGAAGATAGGATTAATTGGAAGCTGTTGAAACTCACCCATGAGCCAGTCACAGAGTTCTTGTTGAGCTATGTCTGAGATTTCGACTGACTCTCCTTCTAGGTAGAGTTTGGCAAGGGTTTCTAATTTATGTGCCATGAAATTACCTCTGAGGGTATGCGATCTGGGTCACCTAATTAAAGTTAGTCTTCTCGAACTAGAATCCCTTTACCTTGACGGTAGTAGGGAACTGTGAGGACTCTGTGAGGAAACTATGGCGGTTTTGCTTGCTGACAAAAGTTTAAAGTGTATTCCAACTCTTTCGTAGGTAGCAATTCAGATAAAATTTGCTAGCTGAGCGCTCAAGCGATCGCTATCAATAAAGTCATGGTTTGCTAACTACTCCTCCAAAGATATTCAATGAAACAAGAAAGATCGAGAACTGCAATGCTTACAGGGTAAAAGATGATGAAACAGTTTCAACAACAAATGAGTGATCATTGAAAGTTGCGATCGCCATGACGACAGTAGTTAGGTGATTGGTGGGTTTTCACCTTGGACTTAAATTGTCTCGCTAATCGCTCGATTTATTTCGGCTTGCCTCCACAAGCTGAAAATTTCAGCACAACCTTTCCCGACAGATTCACTCACGAGCAAAATTTTTTAACAGCGATCGCATTTTTGGGTGAGCAAAATAATCTCAGATAAGCAAATCATCGTTTTAGGAATGACTTATTGCCTATCAAATATACCTAGTTCGATGTCCTCATGGCGATCGCTTTTGACCAGGCTTTCTGTTTAGATGTAGTTATCATCAGACTCTTAATTGGTTTTTATAACTAATTCAAAATTTATCGAACAACGGACAACGATATACTAGCAATGATAAGGAGAAAAAAATTGTCTAAACTCTATATATAGTTTGAGATTAGCTTAATCCAATACGACATACAAAATATGAATGCAGGAATCGACTTACAAGGAAGTTTTGTCCAAACTCTCCAAGATTTTGGGCTTCCCCACGGTTTAGCTAAAGCAATTTGGCTACCGTTACCAATGTTATTGATGATTATTGGTGCAACCGTGGGAGTTTTGGTAGTAGTTTGGCTAGAGCGAAAAATCTCTGCTGCTGCTCAACAGCGTATCGGCCCAGAATATGCGGGCCCTTTAGGCGTATTACAGCCTGTTGCTGATGGTATTAAACTGGTTTTTAAAGAAGACGTTATCCCCGCTAAAGCTGATTCATGGTTGTTTACCATTGGCCCAGTCTTAGTGGTAGTTCCCGTATTTATGTCCTTTCTCATCGTACCTTTTGGACAAAACTTAGTAGTCACAGATTTAAACGTGGGGATTTTTATCTGGATTTCTCTATCTAGTATTGCTCCTATTGGTCTATTGATGTCGGGTTATGCTTCTAATAACAAATACTCGTTATTAGGTGGATTGAGAGCCGCTGCCCAGTCTATTAGCTATGAAATTCCCTTAGCATTATCAGTACTGGCGATCGTCATGATGTCTAATAGTCTTAGTACAATAGATATTGTCGAGCAACAGTCAGGCTATGGCATTTTAGGTTGGAATATTTGGCGACAACCCGTAGGTTTTATTATCTTTTGGATTGCAGCCCTAGCTGAATGTGAGCGCCTTCCCTTCGATTTACCTGAAGCAGAAGAAGAATTAGTTGCTGGTTATCAAACAGAGTATTCAGGAATGAAGTTTGCTTTGTTCTATCTTGGTTCTTATGTGAACTTAGTTTTATCAGCTTTAGTGTTTGCTGTTCTCTATTTAGGTGGTTGGGAATTCTTTATTCCTCTAGATCGTTTAGCCGATTGGATTGGCGTTGCTGATACGACTCCCTGGCTGCAAGTATTGACTGCTGCATTAGGCATCATTATGACTCTGGTAAAAGCTTATTTCCTCGTATTTATCGCCATCTTATTACGTTGGACTGTTCCCCGTGTGCGGATCGACCAATTACTAGACTTAGGCTGGAAATTTCTCTTACCAGTTTCTCTAGCTAACTTATTGATTACTGCTGCCTTAAAACTATCTTTTCCCGTAGCTTTCGGTGGCTAATTAGCGCAAAAAGTATTTAACTTAAAACAAAGCACAGCAAATATCATGTTTAATATCCTCAAACAAGTGCAGGACTATGCCCAAGAGAGTTGGCAAGCTGCTAAATACATTGGTCAAGGTCTTTCCGTCACCTTCGATCACATGTCTCGTCGTCCTGTCACAGTCCAGTATCCCTACGAAAAACTAGTTCCTTCTGAACGCTATCGCGGTAGAATTCACTACGAATTTGATAAGTGTATCTCCTGTGAAGTTTGCGTTCGCGTCTGTCCGATTAACTTACCCGTAGTTGATTGGGAATTTGACAAGGTAGCTAAAAAGAAAAAGCTGAAGCATTACAGTATTGACTTTGGGGTTTGTATCTTCTGTGGCAACTGCGTCGAATATTGTCCCACTAACTGTCTTTCCATGACTGAAGAATACGAACTAGCTTCCTACGATCGTCATGAGCTTAACTACGATAGCGTGGCGTTAGGACGCTTACCCTACAAAGTGACTCAAGATCCGATGGTGACACCGCTTAAAGAGTTTGCTTACCTACCTAAAGGCGAGGTTGAACCTCATGGTTTAGCCAAAGGAGTGCAACGTGCAGGAAAACGTCCAGAGGAAATCTTACAAGAGATTGAAGCTGCTAAACCCAAAGAAGAAGCTGTAAAGGAAGGATAAAGAATGAAGCATGAGGGATCGGTAACTTGTTAACTTGTTTGCTTTGCCCTTGTGTTTCTTAATTTGTCCTCAATTTTATCGATTAAGTAATTTAGCAAGAGGAGAAAAGAGTGAATTTAGCGGAAGGAGTACAGATAGTTTCTTTGGGTATTTTGGGGTTAATGATGATTGGAACAGCCTTGGGGGTTGTTCTACTCCCTAAAATTGTCCATTCTGCTTTTTTGTTGGCGGGAGTGTTTATCAGTATTGCTGGTTTATACATTCTACTCAACGCCGATTTTGTGGCAGCAGCTCAGATTTTGGTTTATGTCGGTGCGGTTAACGTACTAATTTTGTTTGCGATTATGTTGGTAAATAAGCAAGAAGATTATGTTGAACTTCCTGGACGTACGCTCCGTAGAGCGGCAACTGCGGTAGTCTGCTTCGGATTATTTGCCCTACTTGGAACAATGGTTTTAGCAACACCTTGGTCACTAGATACTACTTCTACCCCCGTAGAAAATACAATTGTGGCTTTGGGTGAGCATTTCTTTAGCGATTACCTCTTGCCGTTTGAACTGGCTTCCGTATTGCTTTTAATGGCGATGGTAGGCGCAATTATCTTGGCACGTCGTGATTTAATTCCTGAATTTTTAGTTACTGACGATAGTATCAGCACCAAACTAACTTTACCTGAGCGTCCTCGGGAGTTAGCTACCTTAAGTAGCGATCGCGATCAACAATAGATTTAGTCTGATTAATTATTCAGTAAATAAGGAGAGATAAACACAGTGCAGTTAGAATACTTTTTGTTGCTAGCAGCAGCACTATTCTGTATCGGCATCTATGGTCTAATTACTAGCCGTAATGCAGTACGAGTTTTAATGTCGATTGAGTTGATGCTTAATGCGGTTAATCTCAATTTAGCAGGATTTTCTAATTATTTAGATCCAGAAAATATTAAAGGTCAGGTATTTACCGTATTTGTAATTACCGTAGCAGCAGCCGAAGCAGCAGTTGGTTTGGCAATTGTGCTGGCTATTTACCGTAACCGTAACACTATTGATATGGAGCAGTTTAATTTACTGAAATGGTAGTCAAGGGCTTTGCCCTAGCTATAAGCTATTTACTTAAGTAATCGCGCATAAGCTAAAGGCTTTTTTTAGTCAATTAAGAGCAATAGCAATGATCAAAGCCGAGTTTATCCTCGGCTAATTTTTTGCTTTAATTAGAAAGCGAGAAGCGATCTCTGTTGTTGCCTATCAAAACTCTCATTTGCGACTATTGGAAGATAATTTAGTCGAGAGCAAATTTTCTGTAACAGAAAACAATCATGACTAAAAATTTATTTTAAATTAACGTTGTGCAGATGTTGCTGATTTTTATGACGGCGTTACAGCAGTTTTCGATTGAGTAGACACATTAATTTATCGAAGTAATAGGTAATGGGTAATGGGTAATGGGTAATGGGTAATGGGTTCTATCCAACTGAAATTCGCTGTAAGTTATTTAGTAGGTATCAATTAATAGTATAGGGATCATGGTCAAAAGTATTCTAATTAGGTTTAAAGCAATAGTAATTGATAAACCTTTGTTTTTAGATACTAAAAATATATCTAAAGTAATATTAATGTAAGGTAATAAATATGATTTATTAAATATAGTTCAAGATTTAGACAATTGTTCAAAAGTCATGGTTGCAATTCAAGCAAAAAAAGATGATTCAGAGGTAAATTCAGTTTCCATACCTCAGAAACATGGAGAGTTAATCATCATTGGCGGTGCAGAAGATAAGGAAAATGAATGTACGATCTTACGCGAGTTCATTCGTCGCTCTGGCGGTAGACGTGCCAAAATTGCGATTATGACTGCTGCTACTAGCTTGCCAGGAGAGGTGGGAGCAATGTATAGAAATATCTTTGAAAGATTTGAAGTAGAACAGGTAGATATTATCGATACAGAAAGAAGAGAAGATGCTAGTGATTCGAGAAACCTGGAAATAATTGAACAAGCGACTGGAGTATTTTTTTCGGGAGGAGATCAATCTCGGATCACTGATTTACTCAAAGATACTGAAATCGATCGCATATTACATGAAAGACTCAAGAGTGGATTAATAATTGCTGGTACGAGTGCTGGTGCAGCCATGATGTCAGAAATTATGATTGTTGAAGGAGAAGCCGAAACACATCCGCGATTAGAAACTGTAACTTTAGAACCTGGAATGGGTTTTATACACCAAGTAGCAATCGATCAGCACTTTGCGCAACGAGGAAGATTAGGGAGGTTGGTATCAGCTTTAGTGCAACAACCTGCGGTTTTAGGAATTGGGATTGATGAGAATACAGCGATTATAGTCAATGGCGATCGCCTAGAAGTAATTGGTGAAGGTGGAGTAACTATTATCGATCTGGCAAATATCTCTCACACTAACGTTGATGAGACTTTACATGATGAAGCTTTAGCTATTTGTGGGGCAAAACTGCATATCTTACCTGATGGTTATTATTTTGATCTTCAGCAACGGGTTTCCATGCCTGCAAGACACGATTAATGAGCAATACAGACATAGAGACATTAGTTTTTGGCGGTTAAATTTTGCTGGATTAGATACCCTAATCAATAACGGTACATTGCAATTATTGAATTAATCTATGTCTCATCTCTATTTTGATGACGAATCAACTGAACGCAAATCTTTTGAGCTTCCAGGGGCAAAACCTCACTACAATCCAGATCGCCCTGGACAGGTAGAGCATATTTTTCTCGATTTGATTTTAGACATCCCTAATCAGAGTTTTCGAGGCACCTGTACGACGACAATTATTCCCGTGCGATCGCCGATTAATCTTTTGACGATGGATGCAGTGGATCTAGAAATTGAATCTGTTTTGGTTGATAGTGTTAGTCAACAGTTTGATTATGATGGCGAAAAAATTGAGATTTATTTACAGCAGGCTACCACCACTGAAGCAATTAAGGTAGAAATTGCCTACTCGGTAGATCATCCTCAACGTGGACTTTATTTTATTCAACCCACAGCAGATTATCCTGATAAACCAACTCAAGTATGGACGCAGGGAGAAGATGAAGACTCACGCTTTTGGTTTCCTTGCTTTGATTATCCTGGTCAACTGGCTACTTCTGAAATTAGAGTCCAAGTACCCACAGGTTTTAGGGCAATTTCTAATGGAGAGTTGCTAAAGACTGAATTAGTAAGTGAAGGCGTGGTTTATCATTGGTTGCAGCAGCAGGTACACCCCACCTATCTCATGACTTTAGCAGTAGGAGACTTTGCCGAAATCAAAGATGAGTGGCGCGGAAAACCCGTTAACTATTACGTTGAACAGGGAAGAGAAGCGGACGCTAAACGCAGTATGGGGAAGACTCCTCGCATGGTGGAGTTTTTATCCCAGAAATATGGTTACGATTATCCCTATCCTAAGTACGCTCAAGTCTGCGTTGATGACTTTATTTTTGGCGGGATGGAGAATACCTCCACTACCCTGTTAACAGATCGCTGTTTGCTGGATGAACGAGCAGCCAAAGACAATATGCGTACTGAAAGTTTAGTCCTGCACGAACTAGCTCATCAATGGTTTGGGGATTTAGTTGTAATTAAACACTGGTCTCACGCCTGGATTAAAGAGGGAATGGCTTCTTATGCAGAGGTGTTTTGGACAGAAGCAGAATATGGCAAGGATGATGCAGCTTATTACCTGTTAAATGAGGCTCGCACCTATATTAATGAAGATAGTACTCGTTATCGTCGTCCGATTGTGACTAATGTATATCGAGAAGCGATCGAACTGTACGATCGCCATCTTTATGAAAAGGGTGCTTGTGTCTATCATATGATTCGAGCCATTTTAGGAGATCGACTATTCGATCGGGCAATTCAAACTTTTGTTCAGGATAATGCGCATAAGACAGTAGAAACGGTGGATTTATTACGAGCGATCGAGCGAGCGACGGGTTACAACCTCATGTTCTTATTCGATCAATATGTCTTCCGTGGTGGTCACCCTGATTATAAGGTGGAATATTCTTGGGAGGTCGAGAGTAAACTGGCTAAACTTACTATTACCCAAAAGCAAGCCAAAAAAGATAGTGAAAGCAAAGAGCTATTCGATTTGAAGATTCCTGTAGCATTTGGCTATATTTCCTCAGAGTCTTCATCGCCAGAATTGAAAACTGTTTCTGTGCGTATCCATCAGCCAGAACAAAGTTTTTACTTTCCCCTAGAGAAGAAGCCCGATTTTGTTAGTTTTGATGTTAATAATAATTTTCTCAAAACGGTGGTGCTGCAATATCCAGTAGCGGAACTCAAACAGCAGTTAAAACACGATCGCGATCCTGTCTCGCGCATTTATGCTGCTGCTGCACTGGCAAAAAAAGGTGGTTTGGAAGCAATTAAAGCTTTGGCTCAATCCTTAACTGATGACTCTTTTTGGGGAGTAAGGGTTGAAGTGGCGAAAAAACTAGGCAAAATTAAGCTCAATCAGGCGTTTGATGCTTTAAAAACTGGCTTGAAAGATGAAGATGCGAGAGTACGACTAGCGGTAATTACGGCGTTGAGTAACTTCAAAACCGATCTTAGCTATGAAACTATCGCCAACTGTCTTGAGCAAGGAGATTCCAGCTACTATACCGAAGCTGCTGCTGCTCGAAGTTTGGGATCTATGGTCTCAGGTAATCTTAAAGCTAAACAACCAGAGGCGATCGCTTTACTCAAAAAAATTCTCCTAGAGCGTGCAGGGTGGAATGAAGTTGTCCGTAGTGGCGCGATTTCTGGCTTAAGTAAAATGAAAACTGCTGCTGAGGCGGTAGATATTATGATTGAATATACCAAGCCAGTCACACCACAGGCTTTAAGACTGACCTCAATCCGCTGTTTAGGCACTATTTCTACTGGTCAAACTTCTGAAAAACTAGGGGAGATCCTCGAACAGTTAGAAGCGATCGCTGGGGAGTCTTTCTTCTTAACTCAGGTGGCGGTTGTAGGAGCATTAGGACAGATGCAAACTGCCCAGGCAATTCCTCTACTTAACGATTTGGCTGCTCAAACTGCCGATGGTAGAGTGCGTCGCAGTGCAGAAGAAGCCGTAGCTAAAGTGCAAAAAAACCTGGGTGCAGAGCAAGCAGTTAAGGAATTGCGCACCGAACTAGATCAGCTCAAACAGGCAAATCAAGACTTAACCAGTAGACTGGCTAAGTTAGAAGTGTCAGCTAAAACGGGGGAATAGTTACAGAGTTACAGATTACTTTTCAGTTGATACTTTGAGGTAATCTGTAGCTTAACTGACTACGTTAGAATAGCTTTCCGATTCAGACTCAGACTGGGGTTTGGCAAAAATCATCCGTCCTGCGGAGGTTTGCAGAGAAGATGTGACTACTACCTGTAATTCTCCACCAACGCTGTCGCTACCTTCTTCCACCACCACCATCGTACCGTCTTCTAAATAGCCAATACCCTGCTCTGGTTCTTTACCCTGCTTAAGTATTTTCAACTCTAAATAATCGCCTGGAAGATAAACAGGACGAAGCGCACGAGCTAAATCATTAATATTTAAAATCTGAACTTTTTGCAGGTTTGCTACTTTACTTAAGTTGTAGTCATTGGTTAATAGAGTCCCGCTTATTTCCTGTGCCAAATTCACCAACTTCGCATCAACAGTATCAATATCTTCATAATCTGCCTTGTTAATCACAATGCGATCGGGATAGTTTTCCTGCATCTGATTGAGAATATCTAGACCTCTCCTACCACGAATCCGCTTCTGAGAATTGCTGGCATCGGCTAGATTCTGTAATTCTTGCAGGACAAACTGAGGGATCAATACTTGCCCTTCAAGAAAGCCTGTTTTCAGCAGTTCTTCCACTCTACCGTCAATAATACAGCTAGTATCCAAAATTTTAGTAGGCATTGCTTCTAGCGTGCCTTCTGCCACCAACATCGACTCAATACTATTAGGATTAATTAGGCGTAAGAAAGTTCGCCCATGAGTATCCGCCAGACTAATCCCCAAATAGGAAAACATGACGCTACCAAGTACGGCAAAAGCTGGTTTAAAAAAGCTCAACTCTTGGGGAATCGGCAGCAAAAAGACTGGTGCTAAAGTCAAATTAGCTACTAACAAACCCATCACCAGACCGATCGCTCTGGTAATAATAATTTCAATCTTAGTGTTACGGATCTGATTTTCTAAGCGACGATAGGTAGTTTGTACTACAACCCCCACCCCCAAACCGATAATGGCAGCGAATCCCGCAATTACAAAGCGCAAAGCTTCGATATTAGATACCCCTTCCAAGATATCTTTCGGTAGCAACTGTAACCCATCGAATCCGATGTTTACCGCTGCAATAATGCAAATGATAATTATGATGGCATCAACCATTGTTTTAGTTGAATAAAATGATATGAATATATTCTTCCTTTACTTTAGTAAATTCTCAAGGATTGTGTGAAAAATAACGGGAGTTCTTAATATTACTCTGGCAATTAGTCTAATTATGATGAGCCAAAATTTCAGCCTGAGAAGATTAAGAATACATTTTTGCCATAAAATTAAACAGTTTTACGCAAAAAATTACCTAAGTTAATCTTTGCCAATTAATCTTTGTTTGAGCTAAAAAAATTGCTGAATGACTATGGATATGTGCTATCAAGATTTAAGTTATACCATTTCTTCTTGAGGTTGCATTTAATATTTTCAGTTTAAATCTCGCGCAAAGTCGCAAAGACGCAAAGGGGTTAAATTTAATTTAGTGCATTGTTATAGAGAATTGGTATTCGTGCTTGAGTAGCAAATTGCTAATATCTATTTAAATCTAGTAGTCTGAGCAATTTGTGCAATTATCTTCCAGCCAATTAATGCACCCAAAGCATAATGGGGAAAATCCCACCAATCAAAGCCAGCACCCAGCAACATGCGCCAAATAAATGAAGAACGTATACTGACTGGAACTAAATAAAACCAGATCTGGCTAACCTCAATGATGCAGGTTACAGCAAATACCCACAGAGCAATTTGACCTAACTTGGTTGACTTTTTGCTGACAGGAGCAAACCAAAAGATTAATAAACACCAAAAAATCTCATACAAGACATCACCTGAATAATCTTGAATCCATTCTTGTCCGATGCCTGCATAAACTTTAGAAAAAATGCCCAACGGGATAATCAGTAGCAGTGCAAGTAGAATTAGAACTCGTTTGCCTAATAATTTTTGAACCATTAACTCTTAAAGATTGAAAAATTTAACAGTTCATCTAGCCTAATCTGTAACTACTTACACCGCCTTAAAGTTAGCAAATAACTGGTGATTATCAATTAATTTAACTACATTGAACTATTGTCTTTAAAAAGGAATTTCATCCCAATCTTCATTACCACCACTTACAGGAGCAGGTTCAGGAGTCGGTGCAGGTTCGGGGGCGACATAGGCTGGTGCAGCCTGTGGTTTAGGAGTCGGGGCAAAATCAACTACGTTGTCTGGTTGTTGAACTTGATGCGGTTCAACCGTATAACTAGAGACCCCAGCACTAACTGAACCTAGAGGATAGATGCGCGAGGCAACTAATTTAGCCCGCTTTTCTTTATATCCTTCTGGCATCTCAAACAGATTCATTGATAAGCGACCTTCAATAATAACCCGATCTCCTGCGTTGTAGGTGCTTTTAATCTCTTCAGCTAGCTTGCCCCACCCTTCTACCTGCACTTTACCAGGGTCTTCTCCCTCTTTGGTAGATTCAAACTCAACCATCATAGTAGATACGCTCACTTGATCTTGAGTAGAGCGTAGTTCGGGATCGCTGATGATCTGTGCCATCAAAATACAGCTATTCATGGGTTTGCTACTCCTTAAATATCTAAATTACTCGAAACTATGTGAACAATTGTACTATTTATTACTCTGACTTTGATCTCTCCGTAATGGTAACGGCAGTTTTTAATAATTTTGTTCGCGATCGATAAAATTTTGGACTCGCTGGCGATATTCTAACAGTTGTACATCGACCCAACAGCGATCGCCACTATTAGCATAGATATGTACCAGGGGTTCTCCTGCATCAGGTAAGATTAAAACCCAGTTGTCATTGTGCGGATTAATTATTTTTACCCCATCAATCAACTCAAGATTTTCTTTCGGGTGAGTTTCTAGCAAGTAGCGCATCAAAGAGCCTTTGACTTTCCAAGGACAGCGAACCGAGCAGGATTTATGGTAGACATTAGGTAGATCCTGACGAATATCAGCTAGCGATCGCTCTTGAATAGTCAGCATTTCAATCAGTTTCGCAATACCAAACATGGCATCAAAACCAGGATGAAGTTCGGGAAAGATAAAGCCCATCTCGCTACTACCACCTAACACCACATGGGGATTATCTCTAGATGCCTCCATTAAGGCAGTGGGATTAACTTTAGTCCGAATCACCATCCCATCATGACGACGGGCAATTTCTTCTACAGCACTTGAAGCATTGACGGGAACGACTACTGTACTGCGGGGATTAGCGGTAAAAATAGTGTTGACCATCAAGGCGGTTAAAGTTTCTCCGCGAATTGGCAATCCAGCCTCGTCTACTAAAATCAGCTGCTCTCCATTAGCAGATACTTGAGCGCCAAAATTTGCTCTTAAAGCTTCTACTACTTGCCCCAACTGATCGAGTAACACTTCTCTTTGAGTGGTTGAAATAGATGTCTCTTGCAAACTAGCATTTAGCACCACTGCATCACAGCCAAATTTGGCTAATAACTGAGGTAAAATAGCTCCTGCCACTGCGTATACATAGTCGATCACAATTTTAGAACTACTACTACGAACGGCGGCAATATTAATATACCTGGCAAAAGCACGACTATAGGTATCAAGAATTCCGCTAGGATAACTAACGCTGCCGATTTCTTGCACTGAGACTCGACGGATATCCTCTTTAAAATAGGCTCCTTCAATCTTCTTCTCTTGGGACTTAGAAATACTGATGCCCTGTCGATCAAAAAATTCAATCAGTAAATAATCAGCTCGATTGGGTTCCAAACGAATATGAATTCCGCCTATTACATCAATCATCGTGGTCATCATCGTACGGGCAATCGGAATAGCGGTAGCTTCTAGATTCTGCACATTAATTCCTGTCGACATCAATCCAGAAATGATCGCTCGACCAACCATCCGTGAGACACTACGCTGATCGCGGGAAACAATTACCGTTGAACCTAATTTTAAAGTAGAACCATAAGCAGCACCTAGCTTAACGACAAATTCAGGCGTGATGTCAATGTTGGCTAGTCCCGTTACTCCTCTTTGTCCAAAAAGGTTACGTTGGGCAGTATTACCCCAAATTAAATTAATATTGAGAATCGCCCCAGACTCGATTCTTTTACTGGGCCACACCCTAACCCCTGGAGCAATTTGAGCTTCTTCACCGACAATAGATAGGCTGCCGATTACCGAACCTTCCAAAGCTTGCGATCGCCGATCCATTCTAGTACCGCGAGAGATGGTGCAGGCACGCAAATGAGCTTCATCGCCAACGGTAGCACCATTCCAAATAATTGGTCGTTTGAGATTAGCATCAGAACCAATGGTTACATTATCACCAATGACAGTTCCTGCCTCTATTTTAACCCGCGCTCCAATCCGACAATTATCGCCAATCATTACGGGAGATTCAATCATAGCGCTAGGATCGATATAAGTATTGCTGCCAAGCCAAACGCCAGGAGACTTTTCAAGGTAGGGAAAATCTAGTTTAACTTTTTGCTCCAGTGCGTCATATTGAGCTTCACGATAAGCCTCTAGATGACCTATATCACACCAGTAACCTTCGGCAACATAGCCATACATTGCTTCTCCCTGTTCCAAGAGAATAGGGAATAAATCATTAGAAAAGTCAGACTCTTCGTTTTCTGGCAGATAATCTAACACTTCTGGCTCTAGGATATAGGTGCCAGTATTCACCGTATCTGAGAAAATTTCACTCAAAGAAGGTTTTTCCAGGAAGCGATTAATTCTACCGTCTGAATCTGTAATTACCACCCCAAAATCGACGGGGTTAGGTACACGGGTCAAAATTAAAGTAGCTTTTGATTTCTTTTCTCGGTGGAAAGCGATCGCCTCTTGTAAATTGAAGTCGGAGATCGCATCCCCACTAATGGTAATAAAAGTATCATCTAGCCAGGGCTGAATATTTTTAACACATCCTGCCGTTCCCAAAGGCTGTTCTTCCTCGACGGCATAGGTCATTTGTACCCCAAATTCACTACCATCTTGAAAATAATCCCGCATCACGTCGGGTAAGTAATAGAGTGTGGCAATAATCTCGATAATATTGTGACGTTTTAATAAATTAATAATATGTTCGGCGATGGGGCGATTGAGTATGGGAACCATCGGTTTAGGAAGATCGCAGGTCAAAGGACGTAATCTAGTGCCTGAACCACCCGCCATAAGAACTGCTCGCATTAAAACCTCCTTGAATTATTGTTAAAGCTCAAATCTTAACTGGCTTTTTAGATACCTGTATCTTAGTACTAATAACTAGGTAACCTAAGTTGCGGGTTATAAAAAAAAAGCAAAGAGAGGACAGAGACAGCAGATTGATGATGGCGATCGCCTCAGTCTAATAGTATGGAATGAGTTGTTGGGTTTCGTTCCTTTCCTCAACCCAACAACGAAAACTGGAATATTGCCAATCTTAAGGTGACAAAACCGACCCATGCTTTACGGGGTTGTAATGGATATAATCCACATTTGGTTAGTATAAAAGATTAGTCTTTATTGCCAATAAATTCTTCTATCTTTTGCCTTCGTTCAACAGTTGTTAGAATATAGCAACTACTAGTTTGTTTGGTTAGCGAGGGTAGATATGGGTTTTCTAGGATTTGTCTTGTTCGTCGTCTATGTCGGTGGGATTTGGAAGTTTTTATCGGGCTATGGTAATACTAACTTTAATGCTAGTTTGCCAGGGCGGATCGGTCTTGCTGTATTATGGCCAGTTTTAATTGCTGGGAATAAGTCCTATCGTCGCAATTTTAATAAGGCATTAAAGGGAAGATAAGTAATTAAATTATTGCCCTTAGATGGTACATGAATTCTAAAGTTTGGCTGATTGGGGGAACGAGCGACAGCGCAATTATAGCCAATATTCTGGTTGAGTCCAATATTCCCTCGATCATAACTGTGACGACAGCTACGGCTCAAGCTTTATATGGTGATAGGGCGAAGATAGTTGTCGGCTGTATGAATTTAACTGAAATGCGTTGTTTCTGCCAGCAGCATCAGATTGCGGTGGTGGTCGATGCCTCTCATCCCTACGCAACACAGGTTTCTCATCAGGCGATCGCCGTTACCCAACAATTAAATATTGCTTATCTGCGTTATGAAAGAACTCACTATCAACCCGCAATTAAAAAGGGTGTCATAGAACTAGATAGCTGGGAACGTCTTTTAACAGGTGATTATTTAACCGCTCAACGAGTACTTTTAACAGTAGGGTGCCAAGTTTTACCCAAGTTTCAATCATGGCAGAGTCGAGCTACTTTATTTGCCAGAGTTTTACCTCAAATAAAATCCTTAGAAACGGCGATCGCTTCTGGTTTTACTAGCGATCGCTTAATTGCTATCCGTCCTCCCATTAGCCTGGCGACAGAAACAGCTTTATGGCAACAGTGGCATATTTCTCTAGTAGTGACCAAAGCATCAGGTAAGGCTGGGGGAGAAGAGATAAAACGTCAAGTAGCAGCTAGCTTAGGAATTCCGCTAATTGTCATCACCCGTCCGCAAATTAGCTATCCTCGACAAACTTCGGAAATTGCCAATGTCTTGGCTTTCTGTCAAAGAGCGATCGCCAATTAGGAAATGGGAAATGGGGTCTATCCAACTGAAATTCGCTGTAAATATGCGATCGCACTCGGTGATATTTTACTATAAAGGAATATAAACCCTATTTTTGGCGCGGGTTAAAGCGGTGTAGAGCATTTTTTGCAGATCGGGACAGCCTTGGAGATCTTCCGTGTCTAAAAACACATAATCGATACTCGAACCTTGAGCTTTATGTACCGTCAAACTGTAGGCGTAGGTAACATCATCAAAAGTTCTGGATAGGTCAAAATACTTGTTCCACTGTTTTTTGGCAACGTAATCTTTGATCATTTCGTCTCTCAGTCTTTCCCCTTGTTCAGTCAACACAGATAAATTTACTTCAAACCCAGCATCAGTCTTGACGGGGAGCGAGTAATATTGATAGGCAATTTTATCAAAAGATAGCTGTTTAATCGTTGGCTGTTCGATCACCGAACATTCTTCGGAGTTATTAATCAAAACTCCCCATCTATTTTTACCTTTTTGCCCTGGACGAACACGAAACAATGGTTTTCTGGCAATTAGTCGATCTCCTGGCACGAATATTGGCGCATCTTTACCCCATAAACGCGATCGCACAAATCGATTAGCATCACCAGCAGTTTTATTGCGCCACACTAGTAATCTGGCATAGTCGGGATTGGATTTACAATCATTAGCCTGAAAATACTCAGTTACGGTTTCTAACCATTCTTTTCGCGGTTGACAAACAATTGTTCGATCTTCGCTGGTTTGGAAGGAATACATCCTGCGGGCATATAACTCATCGCTACGAATCTTCTCGGCTACGACGGCAATCTCCCCTTCATAGCGGATTATTTCATCTAACGTTGCCGTATCGTCGATCGCCTCAGAAATTGCTACCATTGGCTGCTGTTCTTTGACTGGCGGAAGTTGCGCTTCATCCCCAACAAAAATAACTTTAGTATTAATGGTAGTGGCGATCGCACTAACTATCTCTTCAAAATTGCTGCGATTAATCATGGAAAACTCATCAATGATCATCACATCGTAATCATCAAATTCAGCATCCCCAGCGGAAGTAAATTCCTCCTCTCCTGTCTCCTCATTCATTTCTGGCTGTTGACCTAAAAGTTGCGCCACAGTTTTAACGTCAATGTTAATCCCCAGAGAACTTCCCACTTGCATTAAGCTTTTAGCTGCTTTATTGGTGGGTGCAGCAATCACAAATTCAAAATCATGAGCATCTAGCCATTCGATCAAGTGACAGATTAAAAAGCTTTTTCCTGTTCCTGCATAGCCACTGAGGCGAAAGAAACTATGATTACTGCGTAAAAATGATTTTAATTTCTCTAAAGCTTGTTGTTGTGCCTTGGTTAACTTTTTGGCTGATTTTTTCGCAGTCTTACCCATCACTTACTTAATCGTTATTCCAATATGTTAAATCATAGGCAGTCCTATTTTATTCTCGAAACATAAACCAAATCTTGACGCGATCCAAATTACTTGCTGACGAGACTTTATAACCAAGACGTTGGTAGTAAGCTACGTTTTCTTCTGTCTCTGTATCGAGAGCAACACAATTAGATTCAGGATGTCGATCTGACAGGAGGTGTATATGTTCTAACAGTGCGCTACCAATACCCATCCTTTGACTACGTGGATGTACCCCAAGAGCATTAACATAAAAATGAGGCTGTGAAGGTTGGCGATCGCTCTTGAGCTTAAAATAAAGATCGAAAAATTCTGCTGCTTCTTTGCCGATCTCTTCAACCAGTCTTGCTTTAAGATGAGCTATAGCGCTTTTATCTTGGTTTTTTTCGGTTTCTGGTGGGCTGGCAAAAATAACTCCTTGTAATTCGTCTCGAACCATAGCGCCTAAAAGCAACGAATTCTGAATTGGGGAGATATCGAAAATATACTGCCAAAGAGCTTTGATCGAGCGTTTGTAGCTATTACCAAAATATAAATTCATTAACGGATCGCCATCGAAAGCAGCGATAATGACCTCAATGGCATTTTCTTTATGCTTTGCTTCTAGAGGAATAATTTTGCTCGAATTCATGGTTTTGAATTTAACTCATCATTAGTTTTTTCTTGGATAAATTGAGTAATTAATTCTGACATTCGATCGATATCAGTCAGAGAATTAGTTACATGCGGATCGAGAGCAAATATTTTAATTATAAAATTGGGTATTGGTCGAATTGTTGCATCAATTCCAGTAATTCTTCTTGACTGGGTTGTCGTCCATTTTTAGTCAGTTCCGCTAACCCTTCAAAATATTTTTCTCGTTCGTCAGCAGGACAAAACATGATTAAAAGTTTTGATCGCGTTTGTCCTGGATTAGAAAAACCATGAGGGGTATTTTCTGGAACAAGCATAAAACTTCCTGGCGTACCAAGGACTTTGCGATTATCCAACTCTAGTTCGACTTCACCTTCTACCACATAAAACATTTCTGTCAGTTGCTTGTGAATGTGTGGACTTGCACCTTTGCTTCCTGCTTCCAACACAAATTCAAATAAGCCAAAATTGCCCTGGGTATCTTTGCCAGTCGCTTTAAACGTGCAGGTACTTGTCCCAATTTGAACCGATCGCCCTTCTCCTGGTTGCAAAATAAGTGGTAACGACATATGAATCTCCTAGTTTAAAGAATTGGGAATGGCTACAACTGCATCAACTTCAAACAACATACCATCTAGTGCTAATCTCGGTACTGGAATTAGCGTCTGTGTTGGCGTTTGTTCTCCCCAGATCTCCTTGACTTCAGCGCCTAACTGTTGCAGTTTAGACTCGTTATGTTCGACAATCAACGTAGTCAGCTTAACAACTTGTTGTGGATGTGCGCCAACAGCATCTAAAGCAATACGCAGATTGGCAAAAGCTTGCTTAAGTTGAACGGCAAAATCAGCCGATAGATTGCCATTTTCATCCTCGCCACCTTGTCCTGCAATATAAATTATCTTTGCTTCAGGTGGTGCGATCGCTATATGACTGTATCCATTTGGAGTTGGATCGTATAACCCATCAGGATTAATTAATTGAGGTAAATACTCTGACATAATTTTAATTTCTTACTTCATTATCTAAATAATTATTCCTCAGATATCTCAAAAAAAATTAGCTCAAATGCAAGCCATTTTGAACGGCAATTTAAGCTAATCAAGCTAATCAATAAAATTAAAGTAATTTAGCTATTTTATAACACTTTATGAGTATGAGAATGCTGTTTAACGTTATCTTCTGTACTTACTATGCGAGGAGTATTTAATACTCTTTTTCTTTCCAAAGAATAATTAAAATCTTGTTTAACTACACCAAAAGGAATATGCGCTTGAGCTTCGGGACGACTCTTGTAAGTGCGGGTTGCTGCTGCTACTCTTTCCGCAAAGCGATCGCAGATATTAATTTCACCATCTGCCTGTAGTTCGCTAGGTATGTTAACAGTTTCGTCTTGAAAAATTTCACCTAAAGTTTTAGCACAGGCTGATTGATAGGAAGTAGGAACGCCTTTGATTAGAGCTTCTAAAGCAGCGGAAGGAATAGGTTCTAATACTGTTAGCTGTTCGATTTCTCCCTCATCTCGCACAAAACAAGTTGCTACTCCCAAAACGCAATAATCATCGGCTGCTAAATCAGTTGCTTGAGAAAACAAAGCTGTATTATTCATATATTTTTTTTAAAAATTAATCTAAATTTTGGTAACTTTTCCTAAAATACTTCTAGACCATGTTAAAAATAGTCACTACCTAAAGAAATTTAGTATAAAACCGTACTCAATTGAGCAAAATAAAGATTAATTGTGATGAAACCAAACATTTACTCTGGATCTTGATACAAAAATTAAAATTAATTTACGTAATTATGTCGAAGACGTTTGTGATTTTTTTCGTCATGATACTTTTGATCGAGTAGTTTTTATACAGTAATTGCCAGCTCAACCTAGGAATTAACAAAATCATGAGACAGTTCAAATAATGACACATGATAATTCTCTAAGCTTTTGGACAAGATAGTAAAGTAATCTGGGACAATTTTTATTTAATGTTATGCAGAGCGATCGCAATCAACAACCTCAATTAACAACAGTCAGTTTAACCACCGAACAGCGGCTCAAAAACTGTGTTAAGGCTAAAGCAAATCAAGGGGATTATGTTGTGGCGATCGCCCTGCTCGATCGGCTAATTGCTTTGCGCCCCAATCATGCCGTTAACTACAATAATCGAGGGCTGATGTATTTTCGCAATAATCAAATTATTGAAGCGCTTTGCGATCTGTCTTTGGCGTTAGAAATCAATCCTCATTTAGATAGTGCCTACAACAACCGAGCCAATTGCCATGCTGCCCAAGGAGATCTCCCAGAGGCGATCGCCGATTATGATTTAGCTTTAGATCTTAATCCTGGTAATATTCGCGCTTGGATTAATCAGGGTATTGCTTTTCGTGAATTAGAACTGTACGAACTAGGGCTAGAAAACTTCGATATTGCCCTCTTGATCGGTGATGCTCTAGAAGATAGAATTTATGCCGAAAGAGGCAGAACCTATCACTTGAGAGGCGATTGGAATTGCGCCATCTCAGATTACCAAACAGCACTTAATATTTTGACCAATAAACCCGATGAGGTTAATTATTTTTACAGGGTACAAAGTTGGTTCAATGAATTACTTAGTCCTTTAATGATTAGTCATTACTAAAGAATGTTACATATATGAATATTATTTGAAAATATATTGTTGTCTGGCAGCATAAATCTGCTATGATCCCCAGGAAAGTTGGATTTTACACGCCCAACTAACTATTCACTCCTGAGCCAAAAACTTTTCTTTGGCTACGTTTTTATCACGCGCTTACTTCACACACTAGGAGCCTAAGCTATGAATCTTGAGTCTAACCAATTATCTCTGGAGCAAGAATTTATGCACCAGGTATTTACGACAAAAATAAAAAATTTATCTTCTGAGGAAACTAAAGAATTATTAATTAAATTTCATAAGCAAATGTTATTTAAAGATAACTTTTATCGTCAGCGATCGCATAAAAGCAAAAAAATTATCCAGCGAAATATTGGCTAATTAGGCTTGAGATTGAATTAATGAAGATTAAATTGATTGGTGAGAATTAGAAACTGAGGCGATATATTTGATAATATGTCTCTCTTTCTAGATCAATAACATGAGCCCTAAAGGATTCCTAAAGGATACCGCTCCGCATATAGCTCCGCGTCACGATCGCCATTCTTTTATCCGTTCCGATCTAGCCCAGCTGGCAGCCTATACACCTCATCCAGGGGGTGAAAGTACTGCTATTGTCGATCATTTAGACACCAACGAAAGCCCCTTAGATCTACCCGCAGAAATCAAGTCTAAACTAGCATGGACATATCAGCAGGAAATTGAGGCTAATCGCTATCCTGATGGTAGTCATCATGAATTAAAGAGTTTAATTGCCGATTACGTTGTCGAGTCGGCTAAGTTAAGTGATTTAGATTTAACTAGCGCCAATATTTCGGTGGGGAATGGCTCAGATGAGCTGATTCGCTCCTTGCTGATTGCTACTTGTCTTGGGGGGGAAGGTTCGATCTTAGTATCTACCCCAACTTTTTCGATGTATGGCATCCTCGCCAGGACTTTGGGCATTCCTGTAATCACGGTTTCAAGACAAGAAGATTTTAGCTTAGATTGCAATCTGGCTCAATTAGCGATCGCCGAAACTCAAGAACCCCCTATACGGGTAGTATTTATGGTACATCCCAATTCTCCTACGGGAAATGCCCTGACAAATCAGGAGCTAGAATGGTTAAAAAGCCTGCCTGAGAATATTTTAGTTGTAATTGATGAGGCGTACTTTGAGTTTAGCCAAACCTCGGCGGTTAGTGAGTTAGCCCAACGTAGTAACTGGATTGTCCTGCGTACCTTTTCCAAAGCCTTTCGTTTAGCAGCTCATCGTGTAGGATATGCGATCGCTAATCCCGATTTAATCAGTGTCTTAGAAAAAGTTCGTTTACCTTATAATCTTCCTAGCTTTTCTCAAGTAGCAGCCAAGGTAGCTCTCCAGCAACGCGAGCTATTACTACCCTTAGTTGAGCAAACTATTGTCGAAAGAGAAAGAGTCTATGGAATTTTGCAAGCAAACGATAGCTTTCAAGTATGGCAGAGTCAGGCTAATTTTCTGTATTTGCGCTTACAAGATACTAGTCAACAGGAGCAGATTTTAGCCAATATTACCCAAAAGCTCAAAGCAGCAGGAACTCTAATTCGTCATACGGGGGGTGGTTTACGCATCACCATTGGTACTGCCACAGAAAACGATCGCACTCTCCAAAGGCTAACTGAAATAGTGAACCTAGAGCTTAGAACTTAGAGCCTAGAGCCTAGAGCCTAGAGCTTTTAAACAATTTAAATTACTTAAAAACACAATAATCCTCAAAACTATGAGCATGAGATGAGAGAATAAAAAGCTATGATAACTGATTGCAGTAGGATATGAGTTTAGATTGGATTAATCGTGCCGAACGTTTAGATGCCCTGCCCCCTTACGTATTTGCTCGTTTAGACGAATTAAAAGCCCGCGCCAGGGAACAAGGATTAGATTTAATTGATTTAGGGATGGGAAACCCCGACGGATCTGCCCCTCAGCCTGTAATTGAGGCGGCGATCGCTGCTTTGCAAAATCCTGATAATCATGGCTATCCACCCTTTGAGGGAACAGCGAGTTTTCGTCAGGCAATTACGACTTGGTATCAAAGATGTTATGGCGTGGAGCTAAATCCTGATAGTGAAGCTCTACCCTTAATCGGCTCTAAAGAGGGTTTGGGGCATTTGGCTTTAGCCTATGTAAATCCAGGAGATGTTGTTTTAGTTCCCACTCCTTCTTATCCTGCTCATTTTCGGGGCCCATTGATCGCAGGAGCAAAAATTCAGCCAATCCATCTTACGGCAGAACAAAACTGGTTAATTGACCTGAGTACGATTCCCGAAGATGTGGCGAGGCAAGCCAAAATTCTTTATTTTAATTATCCCAATAATCCAACTACCGCTACTGCACCACGGGAGTTTTACGAAGAGGTAGTTAAATTTGCCCGTCACTATGAAATATTGCTAGTTCACGATCTTTGCTATGCGGAGTTAGCTTTTGATGGTTATCAACCCACATCGCTACTAGAAATACCAGGAGCAAAAGAAATTGGCGTTGAGTTTCATACTCTGTCCAAGACTTATAATATGGCTGGTTGGCGTGTTGGGTTTGTGGTTGGCAACTCAAATGTGATTCAGGGATTACGCACCCTCAAAACTAATCTAGATTACGGTATTTTCTCGGCGATCCAAAAGGCAGCGGAAACTGCTTTACAGTTACCAGATGAGTATATTAAAGAAGTACAGCACCGCTATCGTACTAGGAGAGATTTTCTGATTAAAGGCTTGGGTGAATTAGGGTGGGATATCCCAGTTTCTCAAGCAACTATGTATCTCTGGGTTAAAACGCCCGTGGGGCAAGGTTCAACGGAATTTGCCCTCGATGTGCTACAGCAGACAGGGGTGGTAATTACCCCAGGCAACGCCTTTGGTGAAGCGGGAGAAGGTTATGTGCGGATTAGTTTGATTGCCGATTGCGATCGCCTAGGAGAAGTACTACGAAGATTTAAACAAGCAGGTATCTGTTATCAGTAATTAGTAATTAGTAATTAGTAATCAATTATGCAAATTAGACGTAGAAATCCTAATCCCAAAGTCAATTCGGGCGAAGTAGAATATCGCTCAAAAATTCCCAACACCGAACCGAATAATATCCTCGAAGAAATCATCTGGTACAAGGAAGTTGAGGTAGAAGGAATGCGCGATCGCTTGCCCTTATTACAGCTACGGGAGCAGGTACAGAAAGTTGCACCACCTTTGGACTTTTTAGCTGCTTTGCGCGATGCTAAGACTCATCCTGCTTTGATTGCTGAAGTTAAAAAAGCTTCTCCTTCTAAGGGAGTCATTAAAGCCGACTTTAATCCTGTAGCGATCGCTAAAGCTTACGCTGACGGTGGTGCTAGCTGTTTATCGGTTTTGACTGATAGCAAATTTTTTCAAGGCAGTTTTGATAATCTTGGTTTAATTAGAGCCGAGGTTGATTTACCCCTGCTGTGTAAGGAGTTTATTATTTACCCTTACCAAATTTATTATGCCCGCGCCAAGGGTGCAGATGCGGTGTTGTTGATTGCTGCGGTACTGGAAAATAAAGATCTCAATTACTTCATCAAAATTACCAAGGCATTAGGCATGACTCCTCTAATTGAGGTGCATACCCTAGAAGAATTAGATCGGGTGCTAGAAATCGCTGGAGTAGAGTTGATTGGCATTAACAATCGCAATTTAGAAGACTTTAGCGTTAATCTCCAAACTACCACCGATATTTTGGCTGCGAGAAAAGAAATGCTAGAACAGCGAGACATTCTGATCGTCAGCGAATCTGGTTTACATACCGCCACTGATCTAAACACCGTAAAAGAAGCAGGAGCAAAAGCTGTTTTAATCGGCGAATCATTAATAAAACAAGATAATTTGGTACAGGCGATCCGAAGGCTACGCGAAGCGTAATCGCTAATTTATTTACCGTTTAAATTTTGCTATTTAAATTCAAGATTTACAGCGCATTTCAGTTGGACAGAACCCATTACCCATTACCCATTACCCATTACTTCGATAAACTGATGTGTCTACTCAATTGAAAACTGCTGTAAGCAGTTAAACGTCTGATGTAAATTATGAATGTTGAAGCAGCATTAATTTTGGTGGATCGTGAAGTTTATCGCTATACCAATAAGCATCTTACTGATATACAACATGCTGTAATTACCAATGTTTTATTCGGTCGTAAATATCTCGCTATTGCGGATCAATATGGCTGTACTGAAGGACATGTTAAGGATACAGCCTACTTATTATGGAAACTGCTAGCTCAAGCTTGGGGAGAAAAAGTTACTAAAAGCAACTTGCGAAGTTTGGTTACAAAGCAGTTACAGTTACTTGAGAACGATCAAACTACTGTTGATTCGGCGGAGGCTGTAGTTAATTTAGTTATCCCAGCCAAACCAGGTTTTGTCGGTAGACAACGGGCGATCGCTAATCTGCAAAATTTAGTTGCTCAAGGTAATAAAATCATTGTCTTACAAGGAGAAGGCGGGATCGGCAAAACTACCCTGGCACAAAAGTTTCTTGCTAGTCAAAATTTGGCTTTGAACTTAGAAGTTTTGATGGCGAAGGAAACGACGAATATAGTAGCAGTGGCTTCTGTGGTGGAAGAATGGCTACAGCGCGATTTACACGAAGATTCAGGCAAAGAATTTGGCGTTACCCTGGCTCGCTTTAAAAGGTGTCTAGAACAACGTCCTGTTGGCATTTTGATTGATAATCTAGAGCCAGCTTTAGATAAAAACGGCAGATTTATTCCTCACCATCGAGACTATTTGGAACTGCTGCGGATCTTAGGTGATGCCAAAGTCCAATCCACTACCATTATTACTAGTCGCGATCGCCTTTGTGAAGCCGACTTGGATCTAGAACATTACCGTCTGGTTGGTTTGGATCTGGCAGCTTGGCAGGAATATTTTCAGGGGTATGCGATCGATTGTGGCAAGGTGCTAACTCAAATCCATCAAACCTATGGTGGTAATGCTAAAGCGATGGGAATACTCTGTGGTATTGTCCAAGAAGACTATGATGGTGATTTGACCCAATATTGGCAAGAAAACGGTCACGATCCTTTAATGGAAACTGATTTAACTAATCTGGTAGCCAGTCAATTCGATCGTCTTCAGCAACTAGATCCTCAAGCTTATAAACTACTGTGTCGTTTGGGTTGCTATCGCTATCAAGATTTAGCCACAGTATCCCTAGAGGGGTTGTTATGTCTGCTGTGGGACGTTCCGACAAAACCCCGACAGGTAATTAAATCCTTGCGTAATCGTTCCCTGTTAGAATTTGCCCAAGGTCAATACTGGCTACATCCAATGGTACAGGCAGAGGCTAAATTAAGATTACAGTCCATCCCAAACGATTGGTTGCAGGCACATCAACAAATTGCCGATTTTCTCACCCAGAGCGTTACCAGAATCAATCAGATTCAAGATGGCTTAACTGCTTTGGAAGCCTACTATCACTATCTCGCCATTGCCGATTATGCTGCTGCTGCGAAGGTAATTCTGCGCAGTCGGGAAAACCAGTGGGGACAATACTTAACCCTAGGAACAACCCTCTATCGCCTGGGAATCATTGAGCCACTATCGATCGCTATTCATCAGATTATCGATCGCATTGAACACACTCGCCATCGGAGTGAATTAAATAATATCCTGGGGGATTTATACTGGACAACGGGTAAAGTTCATCGAGCGATCGCTTTTCAACAACAAACGATCACCACCAGTCGCCACAATCAGCAACAGATCGAACCCAACCAAGAAAATCGCCACGATTTATACTATTGGCGCATGTTAGAAGTAGATTCCCTGCTTAGTTTGGGACTATACAACATCGACCTCTGGGAACTGTCTACCGCAGCCGAATTATTTCAGCAAGCGATTAATTTAGCTCATAATACAAAGCATCATCCGTGGTCAGAAAAAGCTAGTTTAGGCTTATCTTTGGTTAATTCTTACCAACCCAAAAGTGCCTGCGATCCCAACACTTCCCGCCTCTACCGCCTGATTATTGAACTCGAAGATCCGACCTATAATACAGGACGTTTTGCCTACTTTATGCAGATGTTAGGACGAATATTCTGCAATCAACAACAGCTCGAACCTGCGAGAAAAATATGGCAAAGAGCGATCGCTTTTTCCCAGTCTAGTCACTACACCCAAATTAAAGCCAAATCTTTTACTGGTTTGGGCAATATCGAGAGTCTCAGAGATAACTTTATTCAGGCTAATATCTATCATCAACAAGCAGTTGTGTTACTAGAAAAAATTGCTGCCAAATGTGACCTGGCAGAAGCTTATTTTCAGTGGGGAATTACACTACAAGCTAATAGTCAAGATCAGAGTAAAAAATGTTTTCACAAGGCGATCGCTATTTATCAAACTATTCCTGCACCCAAACAAGTTGCCAGAGTAGAAAAATACTTAACGACATAAAATATAGCAATACCAAACAATGTTATGACATTTTTTACCTCCTACCTCCTACCTCCTACCTACGAAATGACATATTGCCTGGGAATTATTAATAAATTTGGCATTGTAATGGCTGGCGATTCTCGCACTAATGCAGGAGTGGATAACATCTCTGCTTATAAAAAGCTATTTGATTTATCTTTGCCTGGAGAAAGAGTCATTGTCATTTGTGCTTCAGGAAGTCTTTCCGTAACTCAAGGAGTATTAACTCGACTCAATCGTGATATTCAAAACCAAGCAGATAAAAATTTGCATACTCTACCTACCATGTATGACATTGCTGCCTATATAGGTAGTAAAAGTAGGGAAATCCAAGAACTAGACCGTCCTTGGTTAGAAAAAGACAATATTAGCTTTAGGTGTAATTTTTTATTGGGAGGGCAAATTATCGGCGAAGAACCACAGCTGTATCTAATTTATCCCCAAGGAAACTTCATTCAAGCAACTAAAGAAACTCCTTTTTTGCAAATTGGCGAGACTAAATACGGTAAACCCATTATCGATCGCACCATCACCTATGAAACTCCCCTAGAAGCTGCTGCCAAATGCGCCTTGCTGTCAATTGATTCCACTATGAAATCAAATATTTCAGTCGGGCCACCAATCAATCTGGTGATGTATAAAACCGACAGCTTTGAACTACGCAATAGCCTAGAACTCCGTCTTGGTGCGCCTTATATCGCCAAAATTCGTAATCTTTGGGAAAATTCTGTTCGCCAAGCTTTTGAAGCGATGCCCGACATTGAATGGGAAAATGAAAATGCATTAGGTGAACCAAGGGAAAATATTTACTTGGATTAATAAACATCTAAATCTATAATTTGTCACCAATGCCCATTACCCATTACTTTGATAAATTCATGTGTCTACTCAACTGAAAACTACTGTAATTCAGTCTTTTTTGCCACTCTAGTTTTTTTCTTTATAAGCTCGTCCGTAAAGAATATATGCTGCTTGAGTATGAACGATTGGTAAATCTAGATGGTGTGAGTCATCAGTCAAGAAATAATTAGACTGATACTTAGTCATTAACTCTTGTACTTGTGCAGTATTAAGGTTGGAAAAACCTGCACTAATTGCTTTGACAGTCTTTCTTTGATCTAGCTCTTCATTGCCGAAATAAATTTGGGCTACAGCACCACCACTAAGATCATTTAAACGCTCATAATATTCGACGATCGCCTCTTTAGTTTGAGGAAAAAGCTTGAGCTTGGCAATAGTAGCTCTCTCAGTCATCCAAGTAAAATTAGCCAATTTCCAAGGGTGGGAAATAATTATGGCATCTTGAGCAGTATGATCGCGAATCCAATCGCTCATTAACTTCCATTGAGGATCGACATCTTGCTGTTTTGAAGGAAATGTGGGAACGGCGATCGCCTGTTGGGTAAAAAAAGCCACCTGAACAAATAAAATATAACTTAAACAAGCTACCAGCCAAAAACGCAACTTAAGTTTCTGAGGCGAAAATTTTTCTAAATTACAGGCAAGTAGCAAACTGGTAGTTAAGGGTAACATCATGTCCCCGAAGCGAAAGGGATAGTATTGCAACCATGTTCCCTGATGGTCAAAAAAAGCGATCGCCACTCCAGCTACAAAAGGAATTAAACTGATCGAAGTAAATTCTGCTAGTTCAAAACGGGCATAATCTTCAGCTTTCCAACCTTTAACATCAGCATTTTTTTTCAAAGATACCAAGCATAACGTCAAGATAACCAGATAAATAATCAATCTTAGCCATAAAATTGGATGCCAAGCGAAGGGATTTAAATGATGAGGAAGACGGAGAAAAACATAAATAAAAGCAGGAGAAATGTTGCCTAATGGCGGAGAAGTAAGTAACTGTTGTAAACTCCCTGGAATAGCCCCAGCACTAGCAATTAAATAAATTATTGGTAATAACCACCCCTTCTGTCCTAGTTGCAATAAGCGTTTTCGAGGACGCACACAAAACCAGCCCAATGTCGTCAAAAAAGCCCAACCGCCAACTAAAACATGAAAAGAGGTTGCCAAACCTAACAATAAGGTCATGAACCCATATTTTCTGTGTAACATCAGAGGAATAGCCAGCAAAATTAATCCATAAGCAACAGCTTTCGCTTCTAGTCCACCCACAAACCATTCCCCAGCGATCGCTCCTTGCAGAGATCCTTGATAAGTAACTGCGATCGTTGCTAGTAAAAGATAGGACAAGCTTAAACCTAGTTTTTGTCCTAACAGCACTATACCCCAGGCTACCAGAGCGTAACAAATTAAACGACCAATAATCGACGTGGGTAAAAAACCTAAGTAAACTATCAACCAGCCAAAAATTATCTGAAACAGATATCTGTAGTTAGTTTCTGAACTTAAATACCAGTCATTATGTATCCAATTAGGATCGGCAAATTGTTTAGCTAATGGCAGCACGTCTACTTCATTCCAGACTAGACCACTCATATTACTATCTAGTAATAATCTTAAGCAGAGAAAAATTAATACTATTGTCGTCTGTAATACAGTTTTGGAAAAATCAGACGAAATACGCACCATTATCTTCAATTAACTCCTCATCCACTATGGTTGAGTTTAATCTTAGAAGTGAAAAAACTCAATTATTTACGATAAATTAATTGCTAATAATTTAAATACTTTATCCATAGTTAGTCCTTAGTAACGTCAACTTAACTATAAGTAAATTAATTCATAGTTAGAGCTTAAACTAATTTTTATCTATATTTTTTATGTTTGTATTGTTTGTGTTTAACAAAATATAGTTCTCCAATGAAAATTGCCATTATCACATCTTGCTTTTTGCCGATTATTGATGGTGTAACGGTAAGTGGGCTGCAAAGATTGAAATTATTAAGTAAATGGGGACATGAAGTTATTTTGTTTTGTCCTGACTATAGCAATTTAGCAACGGATTATCCTAATTGGCGAGATTATACAGGCCATATTTTACCTGGAGTTAAAGTTATTAATTTAGCTAGTAATTCTTTTGTCGGTTTGGATTATGAACCTAATGTTAATCGAAGTTCTTATCAAACAGTTTTAAAAAAATTAGCAGAATTTCAACCAGATATTATTCATGTTGATGAACCTGAAAGGCTTTATGTCGGTTTTTGGCGACTTGCAGGAGTTAATTATGCGAAGAAAGTCGGTATTCCCTGTGTAAGTTTTTTCCGTACCAATTTTTTAGATTATTTAGAAGATTATTTCCCTTTACCCAAACCAATCTTTTTACTGATTAAATTTTTAGTGAAAAAACTAATTATCTGGGTCTATAATTCTTATGATTTAACTTTAGTTGCCAGTAAAATTACATTTCCTAAAATTATAGACTTAGGAATTAAAAATGCTCAATATGGTAATTTAGTTGGTTTTGATGCTGAAAGTTTTCAAAGTAGTTTTTCTCAGATAGATTTCTTCCAGTCTCAATATGGATTACCTCAAGTAGATCGACTTGTTAAAGTTGTTTTTCTCGGACGTTTATATCCTGATAAAGGTTGGGATTTTACTTTAGATGCTTTTCAAACTGTATCTCAGCAAATAGATTTAACGAAAGTAGCAATTATCGTGGCGGGAGATGGGCCGATGCGAGAGGAAATAGCTGATAAATTAAAAACACTAGCACCCCATGTTTATTTGCTTGGTAGAATATCGCCAGAAAATATTCCAGCCTTACTCATGAATTGTGACCTGCACGTAACTACATCGGAAAAAGAAACTAGAGGTTTAACAATTTTAGAAGCCTTTGCAGCAGGTATTCCTGTGATTGCGCCTTGTTCTGGGGGAGTGGTAGAAAATATCGACGATGGTAATAATGGTTTTCTTTATACTCCAGGCGATCGCTATAATTTTACTAGTAAACTTAAGCTCTTGATCGAAAATTCTGCTTTAAGAAAGCAAATGGGAGAACGTGCCAAAATTTCTGTCCAAGGATATAGCTGGGAGCGAAGTATTCAGAATTTAGTTAATATTTGGCAAGAAGAAATTGATAAACAATCGATGATTAGTGAACAACAACTTTTAGTTAATCCCGAATATAATTAAAACCCAAAAATATTAAAGAAAATTTTATTTTGATCCGTGAACGGAAAAGGAACAAGCAGAACATCTCCAAAACTATAGTTGGTCATAATCTACATCTTCAGGATTATTCCAAACCTTGTTAAATACAGATTCAGACATTTTTGTAGATACAAGTGTCAATTGACTATCTAGTTTTTGTTCGTTTAACAAATCAATAAATTGCTCGACTTGCTCGACTTGCTCAATTGACAAGCTTCTAACCTTCTCTACAACTCTATCTTCTAAATTACGATTTACCTTCATACACAATTTAAATGTTTATCTCAATTCATTTTAACAAGTATACATAATTTTTTACATGACTGAAGATTTATTAGGTAGCAATCTCCTAATTCATACAAGAAGTTTATTTATTACTATCTTGATTGTTAGTGTCAGTTATGCGCCAACTGAGTTTAAGATTAAACCAAAAATTCCAAAAAGTAACAGTAGCGATCGCGATAAGATTGGCAAGATATTCATTTATATTCAGCAGATTATAGAGCAGATTTAATACTAAAATATTTAACACCAGACCTGAAAGACAAATCACATTGAACTTTAGAAATCTTCTAAATGTTTTAATCCTACCTTTTTGCTGTTCAGAAATATCTCTAAAAGTCCAGCGATCGTTCCAAAAAAAGTTATTAATTATTGCTACTTCTGCTGCCAAAATTGCACTTCGAGTTAATCCTAAACCGATATATTCTCGCAATAAATACAGAATAAACATATTAACAAATACACCACTAAAACCTGAAATACCAAATCGAACAAAACGTCTAATTTGCCATAAATCTAGGCGTAAACGGATTAAATGCTGAATATATTCTACGTATTGCTGAAACGTAACTTTACTATTTCCTATTTTTCTCTCTTGAAAAATATAACCAACTTCCCCAATCCAGCGAATTTTGCCTCTAGCTAAAACTTCAATTAAAATTTTGTAGCCTGACGGTTGAAGAGATCGATCGATTAAAGCCTCACGACGCACCATAAAATAACCACTCATTGGATCACTAAGGCGGCCGATCACTTCTGGAAGAATCAGCAAACCTAGTATCTGCGCCCCACGAGAGAGAAAACGACGAAGAATGTTCCACTCACTAACTCCACCATACTCGACGTTTCGACTAGCAACAGCCAAGTCAGCACCTTTTTCGATCTCTTGCCAAAGTTTTATTAAAGTTTGGGGAGGATGTTGTAAATCAGCATCAATTACCCCCAAGATTTCGCCTCTTGCTACTTGCCACCCTCGAATTACTGCCGTAGCCAGCCCTTTTTCTGCATCTCGGCGCATTACTTTTAATTGAGTATATGTTGAAGTTAGTTCTAGGGCTAATTTCCAGGTTTTATCGGGGCTATTGTCGTCAACAACAATTAATTCATATTCTTCTAGAAGAATTTCATCTAAAAGTTGAACCAAAATAGTAATTAGCTGTTGTATATTTTCTTCCTCATTATAGGTAGGAATAATTAAGGAAAGTTTTAATGGTTTAATCTTTGATTTAAAATTTGCTGTAAAATTGGCAATTTTTAGTAATCCAATCGGTACAGGAATAAGATTTTCAGGTATTATGTCCTGCATTAGTCCAATATTTTTAATTATTTTTAATTGCTAACATGCTAACAATTTACACGAGCTAAATTAGGCATTACTTTCATCTCGATCGCTGAATATTCTACAGGTTCGCCATCAACTACTAAAATACCTTTGTCGGTTAGAGGCTCTAGCTTAAAAGCGCTAACTTTGTAATATTCCAGATGAGGTAGATCCAGGTGTTGTCCTTTGCCACAGCGTAACAGAGCTTGTAGTAATTCCCAGCGGGATGTTCCCTGGCGCATTACCAGAACATCGATCGCACCATCATTTATGCTGGCATAGGGCGTAACGTTCATATCATGGGCAGCCCAAGGGGTATTCATTGCCCAGAGAAAGATAAAATCGTCTTCTATTACCTGCCAACTTGGAGATGAGTTTTCCTTGATTTGGTTAAAATCGGCATGGGGAAGATAAGAAAATCTGCCTCTGTAGGTACGTAGTAAACTCATCAGGATTAAGGCATAAACATCGAATCTTAATGCCCCTAAAAACTTGAGCTTTTCTGACTCAACATCCACCTCACTAATTAAACCCCAGGCGAGGGATAGGCAACTGTAGTACTCCTGACCATTTTGGGTAACGGTAGCGAGATCCAAACTCTGTTGTCTACCTTTGGCAATCATAAAAGCAGCATTTAGCGGATCGTAACTTTCTCCAGCAGATTCTAATAAACTCTTAGCTAAACCATCTCCAGTCCCCCCAGGAATAGTACCCAACGGTAGTTTAATGGCAGTTTCACGATCGCGACGACTCATCAAACCAGCGATCGCATCATGAATCGTACCATCTCCCCCGACAATTACTAACCCGTCTGTTTCTTGAAGATCGAGA
The DNA here is from genome assembly GCA_019359095.1 of Pleurocapsa minor HA4230-MV1. Classification (NCBI taxonomy): domain Bacteria; kingdom Bacillati; phylum Cyanobacteriota; class Cyanophyceae; order Pleurocapsales; family Pleurocapsaceae; genus Pleurocapsa; species Pleurocapsa minor. The sequence goes on from JAHHHZ010000017.1 coordinate 107,756, forward strand.
TTAAGAACTAGGTTTTTAGTATCCGCAGCGCTGATAGTTTTGGTGACGGTGTAGGTTAAATTACTGCGATCTAACAATGGACGTACCTGCTCAAATATCTTAACGCCTTGCTGCTTACCGCTATGGGGATTAATCACAACCTGTAGATGACGACACTTAATGTCTGCCTCGATCGCTTTACCGACTAAAGTATTATTAATTGCTGTTTGCCATTGCGATCGCTTTGCTAAATCTCCACAGGTAAAATAATATTCCTGTAATACTCGGCGTTGCTTTTTAACGATCGGGCCAACTGTTTGCTGGGGATAAGCCGACACCAAAAGGCATGGCTGGCGATCATCTCCACGATTAACTAGGGCAGTACCTACCACATCATCTAAACAAAGCTGCTGTTTAATTCCCCTCTGCTGCCAATACAAAAAATCTTTAGTTAAGATACCTACTTCAGTTGCCGTTTCGGGATAGCTAGCTAGCTTGCTCTTAAAAATGACGCAGTTTTCCATTCAAATCAACATTAATACCAAATTAAATTGTATTTCCTAAATCACGTCTAATGTAAATTAGCTTCGTTCTAATTTACTAGCTGTTAGCTCTTAGCTGTTAGCTCTTAGCTAAAAATGAATCATTGTGATTTTTAATGCACATTAGGCGTAAATCAGTAATCAGTAATCAGTAATTAGTAATCACTCACCTTTCCAATTAATCCAATCTTGAGGCTTAAGAAATGTCTCGTATAATTCGGCTTCAGGACTATTGGGTTCTGGTCGATAATTATATTGCCAACGAACTAAAGGTGGTAAAGACATTAAGATCGATTCAGTCCGTCCATTAGTTTGTAAGCCAAAAATAGTACCACGGTCATAAACTAAATTAAATTCTACATAGCGTCCACGACGGTATAACTGAAAATTCCGCTCTCTTTCCCCATATTCCATATCTTTGCGTCTGGCGATAATTGGCAGATAAGCAGGCAAAAAGCTTTTGCCACAATCTTGCACAAAGTTAAAAATATCTGACCAACTGCGGTGATCGACTTCTCCTAACTTGTTACTATACTCTGCTGCTGCTTTATCTGGATGAGGCCCTTTATATAGTTGACCTGTACCATCTTGATAGTCAAAGAATAGTCCCCCCACACCTCTAGTTTCCTGACGGTGTTTGAGATAAAAATACTCGTCGCACCAGTACTTAAAGACAGAATGATATTCAGGATGATGGCGATCGCAAGTTTCTTTATATGTCCGATGAAAATGGGCAGCGTCTTCGGCAAAAGGATAGTAAGGAGTTAGATCCGCACCACCACCAAACCACCAAACTGGCCCCGCCTCAAAATAACGATAGTTGAGGTGAACTGTTGGCAAATAAGGGCTGCGGGGATGCAACACCATTGATGTACCTGTAGCATAAAACCCGTGTCCTGCTGCTTCGGGACGCTGTTTAAGGATTGAGGGAGGTAACTGACTACCCCATACTTCAGAGAAATTAACGCCACCCTGTTCTAAAATACCGCCATCTGCCAATACGCGCGATCGCCCGCCTCCTCCTTCTTCTCTCTCCCAGCTATCCTCTTGAAACTTACCACCATCGACTGATTCTAAGCCAGCACAAATTTCATCCTGTAACTGTTTCATAAACTGACTTACTCTTTCTTTTGAGTCAGTTGGGGGTTGGTCAGGTTGCTTTTTAGTGGGATTAGTATTAATGGCGGTCATGAGGAGATTAAAATTAAGTTTAAAACTGCTTCACTCAGACTATCTCGATCTGGTGTAATCGCACCACCACTAAGCAAAAGTAACCAGAATATCTTTACGAATTTGCAAAGTTTCTTAATAAATATCTAAAATATTGTCTTTTGCCGTTTGTTCTGAGATTAATGTTTAAGCGATCGCTAATTATCAATGAGCAATGAGTCCTAAAGGATTAGCCCTAAAGGATTAGCTCGCAAGCTCGCGTCCTTCGCGTCACAATGAACATTGAACAATAATCCAGGGCTATTTCATTCTCATATATCCAGAGAATAAATTCTCTGTTTAAGTACCGTTAAGTCCGTTTAAACGGACTTTAATTTTAAGCCAAGAAATTTATTTCTTGGTTCACTACAGTTAGAACAAAATAACCCTGACGAATAATCACTGCAATACTTCCCAATCCTCAGAAGAAACAGCAGGTTCAAAAGGGTCATCATAGTGAATAACTGTTCCCCTTAATGGATGAGAATTAGAGATAGTTTTTGATGAAATACATTCCAAAATGATTATTTCTACTTCATCACCTTTTTTGAAAGGCAAGTTTGGCAGTGATAGCTTCCCGTTTTCAGTAAAAGTAGCTTTGATACGGTGCGAATTCATTTTTCTGACCATAGATAATTAAATTAATTATCGCTTCCTAAATTAAACAATTGCTGAAGGGATTTTTGGACGCGATCGCGATCGCTTGTGGCTAACTTACCAATCTTTAAAAATAACTAAAGCGGGGCGTTTGCTTGGTGCGCGTGCGATATGCCGTGAGACGACATATCGGTCGCATCCGCTTTTCGTAGCGGAACTGTCAGTAAAAGGAAAAGGTACAACTACCACCTCAAATGGGTTCTATAAGTCACGATAAGCTTTCTCATCAGCTTCCGATGACCATTCCCCCAGAGTAGCGGAAATTGACTCTAGGTATTCCCAGTCTACGGTTGATACTTTTTTGAGAACTACTTTTTCATCTTCTATTTCAAAGATAATGCGATCGCCTTTTTCAATCTCTAGTTTCTCTCGTACTCCTCTGGGGATAGTTGCTTGATACTTTTGAGTTACCTTGGAGATTAATTTGCTTTTCGCGATCGCCATTACCAATCTTTACTTACTAAATATCTACTTTAGTTATACCGTATTACCGTATTACTTAAAGCCGATGGCTAATTAAAAACTAAAAGTGGTTCGCAACGCACCAATAAATAAATCATCATTGTCATCATTATTATCTGGTTTGTTAACGTAGATCACGCCTGGGGTAATGGCAATATTATCGTTGAGCTGATATTGATAAAAAGCTTCAGCATGTAAAGATTTTTCTTCATCTTCGTTAAACCCTTCGGCATCAATACTTGAGTCGCTAACCCAGGGTTCCATCCCGACAATAATTCCTCCCATACTGCCTTCTTTACCCAAATCAGGAAAGGCGAGAGTAGCTGCCCAGTTCCAGATATCTTGTGAGCCACGTTCCACAATTTGTCCATCGACGTTGACAGCATCTAGGGTTCTAACCTTACTTAAGCCACCCCAACCGCCAATGACAAGGCGATCGCTCAAAGCATAAGAAAACTGTGCGCCATAGGAATTACTTGATGTTGGGACACCACCCTCGAACACTCCTGGAAGTAAAGGATCGGCGTCTTCCCCTGGTTCGGTAAGAGATTTGATATTGGCTAAATCACTCCCAACACCAGTATCGCTCTGGTTGTAACCATTAACGTAAGTTAGAGCAATACCTAGCTTTTCAAAAGGAGTAATAGTTAACTGTCCCAGCGCACTATAAGAACCATTAAATAAACCCGCTCCCTGATTGGGATCGCTGGCTTCCCCTGCTAAATATCCCGCACTTAACTCCAGCTTGTCACCAAAACTGTGAATTATGCCTAAACCCGTCTCTCCTGGAGGAGAATAAATTGGACTACGAGTACCAAAAGCCGAAATTGCTCCCGATCCGCCATCCCCGTCTAACACGCTCAGCGTATTGGCAATATCATCCGCAGCCAGTCCAAATGCACCAATCAGTACATTAGTATTTTCGCCAATCGGGCGATCGTAAAATAAAACTTCTAAATTTAAATTATTATCATCAGGTTGCGCAAAAGCAAGTTCTCCCTGAAATGTACCCGTGGTTTCGGAAAACTCAGGAAAGTTACCCGTAGATAAGCGAGTAAACAGTAAATCATCTCCTGTAAAGCTAGTTTCTAATTCGAGGCGAGTGCGATAGCCAAAAACAGGCACGCGATCGATGTCGTCATCATCTGTGTCTTGGTTTAATTCTGTGTTTGAACCACTAATCACACTAGCGACTCCAAAAACTGCTTCTCCAACTAACTTAGTGGTAGTGGAAAATTGACTATCTTCTAATACGGCAGTTCTGCCTTCAAGTTCGTCAACTCTACCACCTAGAGTAGCTAATTCTGCTTGAAATTCTTGGTTTAATTGATTAATCGCTTCTAGATCTTCTTGGCTAACAGAATCGGAAGAAGCAATTAGGCGTTCAATTTGATTTAAGCAAGAGTTTAAACCCGCAGCAAATTCATAACGAGTTAGGGATCGATCGCCTCGATAGGTTTGATTGGGAAATCCTGCAATACAGCCATAGCGATCGACTAAGCTTCTTAACGCTTCATAAGCCCAGTCTGTAGGCGAGACATCTCGTAACTGATTGACATTGGTTACTTGCCCAAGATTATTATTTGGATTATTTTGACCTTCTTGTCCGTATTCTTCTACTTGATTAAGTAGTTCGCTGGATTCTGTTTGAGCCTGGGCTGGACAAGTATATAAACCTGCAACTAAAGCAATAACAATAATTGCAGCATTTTTACCCAAAGAAACCTTAGTCATAATAATCCTCACACACAAATTCTAACGGTAATGATAATAATGATTATACTTTTCAAGCAATACCCAACTTATTTAGATCTTGTTTTATAGTTCTGCCCATTCTTCAGGGAGCATATTAGCCATAACTTCAAATCCACCATCACCATCAGGTTTGAGGATATAAGCCATACCTTGAGGATCGGGATAGATTCCCGTTGCTGATTCAAAAATATCATCATGACCCACAATGATGTCGTTAGTGCCGCTTTCAGGTACAGCCGTGAGTAAGGGTGTGACGTTAGCTTTCATTTGCTCGACTTGCTCATCGGTATAATCTTCAAAAGGCAGAAAGTTTAAAGCAGGATCTTTTTCATAATCGCCAAATGCTAAGGCTGCGGTAGTCCAGGCACGGCAGTATTCACTGGTAGTAACTTTGCCCACGGGAATTTCAGCGGTAGCAAAAGCATCTCCAATTGCTAGTGCTTGTTGCAAACCATCTTCACTTAGGACTCTTTGAGTTGAGCAATCATCTACATTTGCCGTTACCTGATCGGCATAATCTTTTTCGGTTTGAGCGTGTCTAAAGTAGATCACGTAACCGCCTTTTTGCAGTTCACTTAATAATTCTGCCTCAGTCATTTTATCTTGAAAGTCAGCGTTTGCTTGCTCGCCTGGGCTTAACTGCTCACCTTCTCCCCCTTCTTCTCCACCTTGAGCCATGATTGAGGTGTTAGCACGATCTCTTTCGGCGATCGCCAATGAGTATTCACCCGCATCAACTGTATTGCCAGTTAGACTAACTGCTGTCGCTAATCCGAGTACTACAAATAATTCTACTGATTTCATCTTGATAAGTATTCTGATTAATCCTAGAACTTTTGAGAATACATTTAATGAGAACTTATGTCAAATAGTGGACTTAAAAAATGAATTTTAGCTCGATACTCCAAGACTTAGATTCATGTTCAGGAGGAATAATTACTATTTGCTGAATAAATTCGCGAAAATAAAACCGCCTTTCTGCTTCGGATAAGTCTAGCCAGAATTGTGGTAAAGAAACGGCTTGGGCGATCGCTTTTAAATTACCTGGAGGCAGTTGCGCCATGTTGATTTCTAGCTGGGCAATTTCGGTACGGAGTTTATAGGTGCGTAAAGCGACAGTTTCTTGGTCTAAGATCCCCTGTTCTTCTAAATCGAGTAATTGTTGGAGTATAGCTTGCTGCTTAAGAATTTTTTGCTCACCAGATTTCTTAATCGCCGAGTCAGGAGGAAGTTCTAATTGGGCAACTGCTAAAGGTAGCTCAAGGCAAATTTTAGTAATGGTTTGAGTTAAAACTTGAGCATAGGCGATCGCTTTGCACTTAGGTTTTTTTGGGCATTTAGGGCAACGCAGATACAAGTATTCAGTTTGTTTGTGATGTTGCGTCACGCGAGTAATATTCATCCCTAACTGACACTGCTGACAGACAACTAAACCCGCCAAAGATCGAGGTGCGCTAGCGGTACGACTGGGTAGAGAGCGATTGCGACGCAGTAGACGATCTATTTGCGCTGCTTCTTCGGAGTTAATAATTGCCGTGTGGGTATGAGAAATTATTGACTGATTTTTAGATTGTTTTTGATATTGTAAACTGCCTCGATAGACAGGATTAGTCAGCCAATTGCGTCCTGTAGTGGGGGAAATCTTTTTCCCATAACGCTTTTCGAGATAACGAACTGCACCCCGCAAAGAACCAAATAAAATAAACCTTTCAAAAAAATCTTTAACTACTGGAGCTGTACTTTTATCCACCAAATAACGATCTTGTCCCCGACGATATCCGTAGGGCGCTTTACCAGGTGGAGGCAGCATTTTTAAACGATTACGGGCATGACCCTGTTCGAGGCGCTGACGTTGCTTATTAGTTTGTATTTCTTGCAGTAAATTACTTAATTTAAGCTTTAATTGTTCGCGTTTTAACTGACCCCATTGGGGCGAACTATAATCTTGTTCTGTAGCAATAATCTCCACTCCTAAAGACTCTAATTGATTAAGGCGATCGCAAATTATCTCCAGATTGTCTCCCAATTCTTCAAGCCGACGAACTAATAAATACTTAGGCGTTTCTAAGGCGCAATCTGCAATTAGTTTTTGTAGCTGTTGATGTCCTCCTATATCTTGATAGACGCGATCGACTTCTAAACCCCAAATGTCTCGATCGGGAGCAATTTCTAATAAAGGATCGCTATATAAATAAGCAATAATTTTCATGGAGTAATCTTTAGTTGATAAATTTTAGCCAGAGATTATTCCGCTCATATTGATAGGTAATACCTTCATAGTCTATCAATTTTTATGTAACAGAGATCACATGCAAGTTAATTTTTTGGTAAGATATACAACATCTTTATATTTTTTAATAACTATTTTATAATTGCTGTAAATGCCTCTATTTTAAAGGATATAGCTAGATAATTATGGTTGGAAGAATAATATTTTAAGTAATTTTTAACTTAATAATATTGCTATGCTTGAAAAAAATATGTATGTTTACCTTAGTAGAAATAGTTGAAATTAAACTTTTTTTACGATCGCATTTCAACCAAGTAAATTTATCATAGAGAGACAAAGATTATGTCAAACGAAAGACTTTTACAACAATCAGTAGAATTTACAGAAATAGCAGATTCAGAAATGGAGCAAATTTCTGGGGGAGACAAAATTATTCAGATTTTTAACCCCTATTCCTTTGGTTACGATAATCGCGGTGGTGACGATTATTACGGTGGTCACGGTAAGGGTAAGGGTAAAGGTAAAGGTCACCACTAAGTAAGTTTCTGCTTGAAGAGCAACTAAATTATGGTTTACAAAAACTGTAAAAACTATAATTAGCTGCCCTAGATTAATAAGGTCGCATCACTGTCAAATTGAATGCGACCTTATCTATATAAATAATATCAAAATCTTAAAACCCAGAAACTGTATCCTTAAGCAACTTTTAGAATACTTTTTAAAAATCAATAACAATTATTAATCGTTGACGTGACTTAAACATTGCTGAATGCGGTTAACTACTGGAAACATAAAACATCATTCAACTTAACCAAACCAAGATATTAATACAGCTTTAGGATGGATCGAACGTGAAATATTCAGTTGTTTTACAGCATAGTGAAACAGACTGTGGTGCTGCTTGTCTGGGAGCAATATGTCAACATTATGGACGCACTTTAACTCTAAATACCCTGCGGGAGGCGGTAGGGACAGGGCAATTGGGAACGACAATGCTAGGGTTGAGGAGGGGTGCAACATCTCTTGGTTTAAATGCTCGTCCTGTTCGAGCTTCTCCTAATATTGTCGATCAGCTTAAATCTGCTTCCTTGCCTGCAATTATTCATTGGCAAGGTCATCACTGGGTAGTGTTACACGGTCAACGCCGTAATAAATATATTATTGCTGACCCCGCAATTGGCATTCGTTATGTTTCTCGTCAAGAACTAATTGAAGGTTGGCTCGATTGGGTCATGCTGTTATTAGAACCCGATCCAAGCCGATTTCACGACCAACCAGATGAAAAAACCGATCGCGGTTTGGGGAGATTTTTTCAGCAGCTATGGGCTTATCGGCGTACTCTAATTGGAGCTTTGATTTGCGCTCAGATAATTGGCTTACTTTCTCTAGCTTATCCCTTTTTGATTCAAATTTTGACTGATGATGTCTTGATTCGGGGAGACAGGCAACTATTGACGGGATTGGCGATCGCCGTAATCGCTATGAATTTAGTCAGTGCCTGGTTAGAATTAGTTGAATATAACCTAATTACCCATTTTGCTCAGAAGCTAGAATTGGGGCTGGTTTTGGAATTTGCCAGAACCCTTTTGCGTTTGCCTCTAACTTATTTTGAAGCCCGTCGGAGTGGAGAAATAGTCAGCCGTTTAGAAGACGTGCAGGAGATTAATCAGCTAGTAGCCCAGACGGTAATTAGCATACCCAGTCGGCTTTTTATCGCCATTATTTCCTTTGGATTTATGGTGTTTTACAGTCAATCTCTAACTCTAGTAGTAATTGCGATCGCGATGGTTATGACCATTTCGACGACTATCTTGTTACCCACCCTCCAGCAAAAAGTCCGTCGAGTGATGGTTTTAGATTCAGAAAATCAAGGGGTATTGGTGGAAACTTTTAAAGGTGCTTTGACTCTTAAAACTACCGCTGCTGCACCGCAATTATGGGAAGAGATGCAGCTACGCTTTGGCAGCTTTGCCAATCAGACTTATCGTACTGCTCAAATTGGAATTTTTAACTTTACCTTTTCTAAATTGGTATCGAGTATTGGCAGCATCACTTTGCTTTGGTATGGTAGCACTCTAGTTTTTAGCGATAAGTTAAGTATTGGGCAGCTATTGGCTTTTAATAGCATGACCGCTAATTTTCTGGGTTTGATTAGCACCTTAATCCAGTTTGTCGATGAATGGACTCGTGTGCGTACTGCCATCGATCGCATTACAGAGATTATCGAACATACTCCCGAAAGTCAAATAGATAAAAATAAGCCAGTAGTTAAGCTGGCAAACAAGGCAGATATTATTTGCGAAGATGTTAGCTTTAGCTATCCTGGCAGAGTCGAGTTACTGCAAGATTTTTCTTTAAATATTCCTGGGGGACAGGTAACTGCATTGATCGGTAAATCTGGCTGTGGTAAAAGTACCCTAACTAAGTTAATCGCCAATCTCTACTCAACTCAGACTGGAAACATTAGCATTGGTTTATATAATCAATCCGACATTGACTTAGATTGTTGGCGACAGCAGGTAGTTTTAATTCCGCAAGATGCCCATTTTTGGAGTCGTTCGATTATTGAAAACTTTACTCTCGGCAATCCTCAAGTCAGCTTTGAACAAATTCTTCAAGCCTGTAATATTGCTGGTGCAGATGAGTTTATTCGCAAAATGCCCGACAAATACCAAACTATCTTAGGCGAATTTGGCGCAAATCTTTCTGGTGGTCAAAAACAACGGCTGGCGATCGCCAGAGCAATAGTCAACAATCCACCAGTTCTAATTTTAGATGAATCTACAGGCGCACTCGACCCCGTTAGCGAACATCAGGTTTTAGAACGACTGCTTTACCATCGACACAATAAAACAACAGTTATGATTAGCCATCGTCCCAAAGTGATTGAACGAGCCGATTGGATCGTGATGTTAGACCAGGGAAAACTCCAGATTCAGGGAACTCCAGCCGAATTAAGTCATCTATCTGGAGAACACTTAGATTTTTTCGATCGACCTTTTGCTCAAGACAACAGCAATGGTCAAAAAGCGATTCGCGGATTTTAATCAACAACAAGGTTAATTCATTCTCAATGCATACCAATCAGGCTAATTCTCAATCTAGACAGCCTATTAGAAATATCCTCAAAGTTATTTTGGTTGATGACCAAAAGTTTGTTCAGCATAAGCTACAACAAATGCTATCTGAGGAAGTCGATTTGAAAATTGTCGGCGTTGCCAATGACGGTGAAACGGCGATCGCTTTGGTAGAGACTTTAGAACCTGACGTAGTATTAATTGATATTGAAATGCCAAAAATGAATGGCATTGAAGCAACTAAAATTATTGCCGAGCGTTTTCCTGACTGTAAAATTTTGATTTTGAGTAGCTACGAGCATCAGGAATATGTACAGAATATTATTGTGGCGGGGGCAGATGGCTATATTCTTAAAACCAGTTCAGCCGAAGATTTGGTAACGGCAATTCACTCAGTTTGTAATGGCTATGCTCACTTTGGTTCAGAATTATTCAAAAAAATTCAGTTAGCCCAGAATGCCGAGGGAATTTCTGGAATCGAAAGCTCAAAACCGATAGTAGCTAATGATTATGCTACTCTTAGCCCACAAAACATTCCTCAACAACTAGCATCAAGACAAGCCGACGAACTATTGCCGCCTGTAAGTAGATGGCTGACTTGGGGTGGAATTTCTGTAGTTACGATAATTGCCCTAGCTATTCCAGCAACCGCTATTTTTCAATACAAAACAGTGGTCAAAGCTCAGGCGATCGCTCGTCCTGTAGAAGAATTACACTTAGTTCAAGCGGCAGTAGAAGGGCAAGTTGCTCAAATTTTAGTTAAAGAGGGTGAAGCTGTAGCGCAAGGAGAGGCGATCGCCACTATCGATCGTTCTCGCTTTCAAACTAAGCAAAATCAATTGGAATCAGGCATCAAGCAACAAAAATTGCAGTTAGGGCAGCTTAATGCCCAGATTATTGGTTTACAAACTCAAATCATCGCTGAAACTGAACGTAATCAAGCTGAGATTGCAGCAGCCAGATCCGAATTGGCAGGGAGTCAACGCAACTATCAAGATAAAAGCACCGAGGTTACTACTCAAGTTGAAGAATCCGAGGCTCAAGTTAGAGCGGTTACAGCAGGCTTAAAGGCTGCCCAAGCTAAACATAATCGTTATCAATCGGTAGCAAAGGCGGGAGCAATCGGCAAAAATCAGTTGGCAGAAGCAGAACTAGAGGTTAGACAACAAGAACAAGAATTAGAAGCTGCACAAGCTAAACTAAAGCGAGGGATCTCTGCCCTCAATCCCTCAACCGCAGAGATTGAAACCTATCAACAGCGTATCGAACAGGTAAAAAAATCTGGTCGAGCTACTATAGCTAGTTTAAACCGAGAAACAGAAGCTCTAATTCAGCAACGCATTGAGATCGATCGCCAGGTAGAACAAGATACAGCAGAATTAAATCAGGTTAATCAAGAGCTTACTAAGACTCAGATCGCTGCCACCGCTACTGGCACAATCTTTCAGCTTGGTTTGAATAATCAAGGACAAACTGTACAGCCTGGACAAGAAATCGCCCAAATTATTCCCGAAAACTTTCAGATTGAAATGAAAGCAGCAGTATCACCTCAAGATATTAGCAAGTTAAAAGTAGGACAGGGGGTTCAAATGCGCGTTTCTGCCTGCCCTTATCCCGATTACGGCACTCTTCAAGGTAGGGTAACTCAAATTGCTCAAGATACTACTAGTAAACCACCTAGCCAGTCAGAAAATGACTTTCAAGTCAAGAAAGCTACTGCTTTTTATGAGGTGGCGATCGCTCCTAATAGCAACACCTTTGGGAGACAAGAACACCAGTGTTCACTGCAACTGGGGATGGAAAGTCAGGCTGATATTATCTCCAGAGAAGAAACGATGCTTCAGTTCATACTAAGAAAAGCCAGGCTTACTAGCAATCTTTAATTACTGAAAATTATAATTTGAAACAACAATTACGCTATTTCTAAGCGATCGCCAAAAAACCACAATCAAAATTATTTCTTGATGTAGATTGATGTAAATTAAATGATTTTAGTCATTGGCTTGACCTATTGATGAGTTTCAGACATTTTCAAGACTGAGTTTTCTTGCAGGGCTATTTCATTCTCATATATCCAGAGAATAAATTCTCTGTCTAATTACATTAAGTCCGTTTAAACGGACTTTAATTTTAAGCCAAGAAATTTATTTCTTGGTTCACTACAGTTAGAACGAAATAGCCCTGGTTTTCTTGAAGCAAGAGTTAAATAAAAATTAAATTTACTTAGCTAATGCAATCTACTGCTAAATTTTATAATGGCAACAGTGATTTAGCAATTATGGAATTACATCAAAAAACTTTATTAGAAAAAAGAAGCTTTTATTTATTATCAAATCAACTTAAGCTCTATTTGAAAGATCTAGAAGGTGAGCATGAAAATTATATCAACTATGAAAGCCTCAAAGGAGAAGCCAAAATTAGCTGTCACCGAAGCCCAAAATTGCTGTTTATAAACATAGTAATATTTACTTTCTCAATCTGTATCTTGCTCCAAAGCTTGATTACTAATCAAGGATTTATTTATAGTATTATCTGTTTAATTATTACTTTTTTATTGACTCTTTTGTATCAGTATCGGCAACAAAACTACATTCTTTTAGAAACTTGCGATCGCCAACAAATTATATTTTTAAGAGATAAACCAAATCGTCAAGCTGTAGAACAATTTTTAGCGCAACTATGGCTAGAGCGTAAGCGGTATTTAAGAGAAAAATATTTTTATATTAATTACAATCACAATTTAAAACAACAAACAGAAAGGTTAAGCTGGTTGCTAGAGCAAAATGTGATTAGCAAGGCGGAATATCAGGTTGCTCAAGAAGACTGGATTATCGATCGCAGTTATCAGACAAGTTAGGGGTGTAGTGTCTTGATTGTCTAAAAAGTCTAAAGTTGTTACAGTATAGGGCAAATTATGAAGTTGGCGATTATTGGTTGTGGGTATGTAGGTAGTGCGGTAGCGCGTTTATGGCACACAGCAGGAAATGAAGTAACGGTGACTACCACTACAGCCGAGAGAGTAGAAGAATTACAGGCGATCGCTTCTCAAGTAGTTGTGGTGACGGGGGACGATTTATCAGGCTTGAAACAAGTGGTTGCTAACCAAGATGTCGTCTTATTTAGTATTGGCTCAAAGCAACGTACTCTTGAAGTTTATCGTCAGACGTATTTAGAGACAGCCAAAAATTTAGTAGCTGCAATCAAGGCTAATTCTGGAGTTGGGCAACTTATTTATACTGGTAGTTACGGGATTATTAACGATCAAAGTGGTCAGGCGATCGATGAAACTGTCACCGTAAATCCTAAAGACGAATTTGGGGAAATTCTCGCTCAGACAGAGCAAGTATTACTTGGCGCATCAGCAGATTTTAAAACCTGTATTTTACGCTTGGCAGGTATATATGGGCCAGGAAGAGAGTTAATCAAGATCTTTAGACGGGTTGCTGGGACAACTCGCCCAGGATCGGGAGAAAGCTATACCAATTGGGTTCATTTAGAAGATATTGTGCGGGCGATCGATTTGGCTAAAGATCGGCAGCTAGAAGGTATTTATCACGTAAATAGTGATGAGGTGATGACGACTAAAGAGTTTCTCCAAAGATTATTTGTGGCTCACAATCTGCCTCCTGTTACCTGGGATAGTTCGCAGACTTCCCCTCGTACTTATAATATGAAACTGTCTAATCAAAAGATCAAAAGTGTCGGTTTTGAATTAGCTCATCCTAACATTGAGTTTATCTAGGGAAAAACCGCGACGCAAAGCTAGTCCTTTAGGGCTGTTCGCCCTGACAAATAAAACTGACTTAAGTATTTAATTAAATTAATTATGTCTCGACTTCCAGATATTTTGGCGTTAGATTTCGATGGTGTAGTTTGCGATGGTTTACTAGAATATTTTGCTACTACTAAACAAGCTTACAAGCTAATATGGTCGGCAGAGATTGACGATAGTTTTGCCCCCAGCTTTTATCGTCTGCGCCCCGTGATCGAGACGGGTTGGGAAATGCCAATATTACTCAGGGCATTAGTAACAGGGATATCTGAAGCAGAGATTTTAACTAGTTTCCAGGCGATCGCCCTCCAAATTACTGAGGCAGAAGGACTATCAAAACAGGAGGTAGTGCAAAAATTAGACGGGGTTAGAGATGACTGGATTAAACACAATTTAGCCGATTGGTTGAGCCTACATCGCTTTTATCCTGGGATGATCGAGCAATTAAAACAGATACTTAATTCAGCAGTAAAACTCTATATTGTCACTACCAAAGAAGGACGTTTTGTTAAGCAGCTACTCCAGCAGCAGGGAATAGATTTGCCCGCAGCACAAATTATTGGCAAGGAAAGTAAACGTCCCAAATACGAAACCCTAAGAATTATCAGGGATAGACACCAGCAGCCAGGTGAAAATATCCAGATTACCTTTGTCGAAGATCGTCTTCCCGCTTTACAGCAGGTGGCACAACAAGAAGATCTCAAGTTTGTCGAGTTATTTTTAGCCGACTGGGGCTATAACCTAGAAGGCGATCGCGCGATCGCAACTCAAGATAAACGGATCAAACTGTTATCTTTAGAGCGTTTTCAACAAGATTTAACTAGCTGGTAGATTGTCTCTATGTGTTGAGTTGTTAATCATATTATGATCGGGATTAGCGATCGCAACACCAATAACATTACCATCGTTATTAACAAACTTATTCAAAACTCTACTGAAATTATTTCCAGTAAGTTGTTAGCTATATTGCACCACAACAATCTCTCTTTACCGAAAATGATAAAGTATTATAATAATCTGTTACTCATCGCCAAACTGTAAACTTATGTCTACCGCTACTGACATTGGCACATTAGTCACCTCTTCCCCAGATATTGGTAATGGTCGTCCAATTATTGCGGGAACAAAAACTTCTGTTCGTCGAGTGGTTGTTCTATATAAACAAGGTGCAAATGCTGAAGAGATTGCTCGCCGTATGAGCCATCTTAACCTTGCACAAGTTTATGCTGCTTTAGCTTACTATCATGTTAATCGTGATGAAATTGAAGCAGATTTGGCTGAGGAGGATGCGGAATACTCAAAGCTAGCATCATTACATAGCCAGAAGGCTTAACAGTTTTTTAGGTGAGCAAAATACTTTTGTATATTGACGAAGACTCGATGGATGGGGACTTTGTATACGCTTTGAGATCTCGCAATGTGGATGTATTAACAGTTGCGGACGTAGGAATGCTCCATAAATCTGATGAGGAGCAGCTAGATTGGGCAAATCAAAACGGTCGAGTCATTTTTAGTTTCAATACCAGAGACTTTTACCGATTACACACTACTCTAATCGAGCAAGGCTTATCTCATGCAGGAATTATTTTAGCTCCACAGCAACGATACGGGATTGGTGACCTAATGCGTGGAGTGCTGAGACTGATCAATACAATACCTTCAGTTGAAATGCAGGGACAACTAGAGTTTTTGAGTAACTGGATTTCATAAGTCAGAGTCATCTAGCTTACCAGGGTCGACTTTGTAAATTTTAAAATAGTAGATAGAAGCATATCAATAGTGTTGCACTTCGTTCCTTGACCAACCCTAGTTAGAAAATGCAAAAATACTGATAAAAACTTATTTATTTTGCTGAACGAAGCTCTTCGAGTTCCTCTTGAATAACTCGGCGTAGTGTTTCTTCATCTACTGGCTGCTTCACTTTTTCTAAATACTGTCGCAAAGCTTCATTTATCATAGTTTGATAACCTTTGCCAGCAGATTCACTTCGCTCTCGGAAAGTTGCAAGCACATCGTCATCAATATAGATTGTAATACGAGTTTTACCAGTTTGGGGAATAACAGCCCCCCGTTGAGCTTGACTAAAATCATATTCCGCTTTCATACTGAGGTATGTTTGATGTAGGTTTTGATTTGTTTTATATCTGTAGCATAAAAGATTTATCTTTCATACTCGACTTAATTTGAGTAATAAATATTGAGCTTATCCCTACATCTAGCCACTTAAGCCAAAGAATCACTACCAGTGAATTTGGCTCAAAATATAGCGCAGGCGATCGTAATCATCTTTCAGCAGAGTACTGAGGGTACGTCCTACATTCACCAGCCAATCTCGATTTGCCTGACGCTGACGATAAACATCTCTGACTGAAGCTGCGACCAAAGATTCGACAGGAATATCTTTTGCTGATAGTAAAGTTCTCAAAAAGTCTAGTTTTTCCGTAAAGTGAACCACTTCCTCGACATCGCAATGATATACCGACTGATGAATCTGAGGTGGGCGAGGAGGTAAGTACTGATATACTTGACCTAAATTATTACTGTTCAAATTATTAGGTGTTTCAAACCCGACGATCGCCGCTTTAAATTCGGTTTTCAGCATGGCAAAAATCTGAGGCTGTTGTTCCCTTAATTCTTCTAAAGACAAGCCTAATGCGCGCGCACGGTGGACTGAATCAATCGGACTAGTCGTGACATAGGTAACAACGGCAAAAATTTTATTGCCTGACTCTTCATCAAAAGATTTAATCCAGCTGCCAAAAGGAGGCATTACAGGAAACTTCAGATCTTCGGGTTCAAGACATTGAGCTAGATATTGAGTAGTGGAAGTTTCGATCACCTCTCCAATATGCTTGGGGTTGCGACCATCGACTGTAAATTGAGGCAGGGGAAGACGCATTGTTAAAGACTGGGAGGGATAAAGAGTAAAGGATGAGAAGATAATGCTTTTTGCTCTTGACTATCCTAATCTTGGCTAGAGTAACCTTATTTTTTCTTCTTGGTTAAATCTACCGCTGCCAATTCCGATAGATTAAAGGTCACTAATTTGTCCCAGTTGCCACCTTCAAATAGCACTGCTACTTTAGCATCATCAATCCGCTGTACCAATCCCTGATAGTTGAAGTAGATATCGTCAGAATTGGTAACTTTAACCGTTGCGCCAGGTAAAATAATCATTTGCTTAAAAATTTACTTAAGATGCGATCGCTATTTAGGGATATTCTATTTTACCTAAGTTTACCAAGTAAACCTAGATTTAGTAAAAGGAATCAATCCTTAATCGCATCAAGTATTTCATCGGTAGTTGGCTTGTAGTTGGGTTCAACTAGCTCAATGTTCTCCTTCCAAATGTAATAAACCTGCTCAATTGTCCCATCATGGTGACTCCATGAACCCGTGTAATCAATAAAATTTAGTCTGACTAAGAGCCATTCTTGGTTAGGAGAATCTAATGGTTTGGTAGCAAAAATAAACCCCGCCTCATTATCCTGATATTCATATAATTCAAGAGCATACAAAGAACCTTGCCAGCCATATTCTCCTGAAATTGTCGCTTCGATCGCTGCTCTTTCAGTATTATTTTTAGGAGTAAAAATAAACGCTTGTTCTGGAATATCTCTATAAATTACTGGCGACCAGCTAAATTTACTCAGCATAAATTCAGCTAATTTCTGTAAAGCTATTTTATCTTTAGTCATCAGCCAAACTTCTGACTCTAGACGATTACTAATTGTCCATTGAATTTCGTTTCTAAATTTGTATGCTACAGCAGCAAAAGCCTGATCGTAAACTAACTTGTGATCGATACCAATATACCCTTCGTTAAGTAATTGTTCAATAGTTTTTTGTGAAGGAAAAGGTTTTTTATAAGAGAAGTCATAATGTATTGGTCTAGCTTGTAAATCAAACTCTATATAGATATTATTTTGCCGTAGCTTATTTAGCTTATTCTGTTTCATGATAAATATTATCTTTATTACGAACCGCTCGTTTATTGTTCCCCAAACAAACATTAAACATATAGTTAGTACTTTAAATCGGTTAATCTAAGATCTGAATAATCTAAATAGTGAGATTGTCGAGCTAGTAATTAATAGCTACATTGTTTAAAACACAAGAAAACTAATTAGAATTCTCAAAAAAATTCAGCTCTCAAATTAGTTTTAAAAAAGGCGATCGCCAGAATTAAATTTTTGTAATCATCAATAATTAAAAAATCATGCTTGTATTTGACCAGGAATAGATAAAATAAGGCTTGTGCCAAGAGTGAAAAGATTATCTATGTCTGCCATGTCTGAGATTGGGTCTACCCCCTTTAGTGCTGAAGAAATTGCCTCAGAAGGTATCAAACCAGAGGAATATCAAGAAATTGTCAAGCGTCTAGGTCGCCATCCCAATAAAGCAGAGTTAGGTATGTTTGGGGTAATGTGGTCAGAACACTGCTGTTACAAAAACTCTCGACCTCTTTTAAGCCAGTTTCCCACTACAGGCGATCGCGTATTAGTTGGGCCAGGAGAAAACGCTGGCGTAGTCGATTTAGGTAACGGTTTACAGCTAGCATTTAAAATTGAATCCCATAACCATCCTTCGGCAGTCGAACCGTTTCAAGGGGCGGCTACAGGTGTGGGGGGCATTCTACGAGATATTTTTACGATGGGTGCGCGTCCGATCGCCATTCTGAATTCTTTACGCTTTGGTAATCTAGAAGATGCCAGAACCAGACGTATATTTCAAGGTGTAGTTGAAGGAATTTCTCATTATGGTAACTGTATTGGCGTGCCGACGGTAGCAGGAGAGATTTACTTTGATCGGGCTTATTCGGGTAATCCTTTAGTCAATGCGATGGCACTAGGACTAATGGAAACCGCTGAAATTGTCAAGTCTGGGGCATCGGGTATCGGCAACCCAGTACTTTATGTCGGTTCAACCACTGGCAGAGACGGTATGGGAGGAGCAAGTTTTGCTAGTTCAGAGTTAACCGATAATTCAATGGACGATCGCCCTGCGGTACAGGTAGGAGACCCCTTTTTGGAAAAATCCCTAGTAGAAGCTTGCTTAGAAGCCTTTAAAACTGGTGCAGTAGTAGCAGCACAGGATATGGGGGCAGCAGGATTAACCTGTTCTACCTCCGAGATGGCGGACAAAGGTGGCGTGGGTATTGAACTAGATCTAGACTTAATTCCCGCCAGAGAACCAGGTATGACTCCCTATGAGTACCTTCTGTCTGAGTCTCAAGAAAGAATGCTGTTTGTGGCGCAAAAAGGTAGAGAACAAGAATTAATTGATATTTTCCACAAGTGGGAACTTCACGCAGTAGTGGCGGGTTCAGTAATTGAATCACCAGTAGTCAGAATTTTATTCCAGGGAGAAATAGCAGCAGAAGTTACCGCTACTGCTTTAGCGGATGATACTCCTATCTATCACAGGGAATTGTTAACCGAACCCCCTGCCTATGCCAAAGAAGCTGCTCAATGGACGACAGATAGTTTACCTGGCTGCGATTATCAAGGGATAGACGTTCAGGGAACTTACAAAACCTGGAATGAAATTTTGCTCCAGCTCTTAGATACTCCCACCATCGCCTCAAAGCAGTGGGTATATCGTCAATATGACCATCAGGTACAGAACAATACCATCCTTCTACCTGGAGGGGCAGATGCAGCGGTAATTAGAGTTCGTCCCATCGATGCTAAACCTGAAAATTGTAACATTGGCGTAGCAGCAACTACTGACTGTAATCCACGCTATGTCTATCTAGATCCTTATGAGGGTGCAAAAGCAGCCGTCGCCGAAGCAGCCCGCAACCTCAGCTGTGTTGGGGCAGAACCCCTAGCAGTAACGGATAATCTCAACTTTGGCAGTCCTGAAAAACCAGTAGGCTACTGGCAACTTGCCAACGCTTGTAAGGGGATAGCAGATGCCTGTCGAGAATTGTCTACTCCCGTAACGGGGGGTAATGTTTCCCTCTACAACGAAACTGTAGATTCAGAGGGTAATCCTCAGCCGATTTACCCAACTCCCGTAATTGGCATGGTGGGTTTAGTTCCCGATCTAACTAAAATCTGCGGACAGTCTTGGACTAAAGAAGGAGACGTTATTTATCTTTTGGGTAACTCCAATTATGTTCTCGGTGGATCGGAATATTTAGCAGCAGTTCACGGTAAGGTAGCAGGAAAACCTCCTGTAGTTGATTTTGCTCTCGAAAAAAGCGTTCAGGCTGCTTGTCGCTATGGTATTCGTCAGGGATGGATTCAGTCGGCTCATGATTTAGCCGAAGGTGGATTAGCCGTTGCCTTAGCCGAAGCCTGCATTGGTAATAGTCTGGGCGCAACAGTCAAGATCTCCGTCTCCGATCAGCGTTTAGATGAAATTTTGTTTGGAGAACTAGCAAGCCAGATCGTTGTATCTGTAAGTCCAGCTATAGTTGAGATCTGGGAAACTTATCTCCATGATAATTTAGCCGACTGTTGGAGCAAGATTGGTGTAGTTGAACAGCCTCAATCAGCACTAAAGATTTTAACAAATGATAATCTATCGTTAATTAATGTTAAGATCAAAATGTTAACTATTACTTGGTCACAGGCGATAGAAAACAGATTAGTCTTTTGATGCTTCATTGAAATAGTGACGAACCACTAGCTGGTTACATAACTCAGGAAAGCCCTAAGATTTATTGCCAAAAAGCATCTAGTTCTAATAGCTCTAAACTATTTCTCAAAGCATTTAATCTGGAAGATGCTACCAGCATTTCCTAGTAAATACATATACCTGTAAATACTTATCACTCAAAGGTAGGAGCCAGCCAATAGCATGATGCCACAACAATCTTTCGATTGGACAGAAGATTCTGATTCTTTAATGGATATTCAGCGGGTTGATAAGCCAGAAGAAGCCTGTGGTGTATTTGGGGTATATGCCCCTGAAACAACCTTTGATGTAGCCAAACTAACTTATTTCGGTCTTTATGCCCTACAACATCGAGGACAAGAATCAGCAGGAATTGCTACTTTAAACAAGGGTGATCTTTATTGCCACAAAGATATGGGGTTAGTTTCCCAGGTATTTAACGAAGAAATATTAGGACAGCTACCTGGAGAAATTGCGGTTGGTCATACACGCTATTCCACTACTGGTTCTAGTTTAAAAGAAAATGCTCAACCTGTGGTGTTAGATACGCGACTAGGAAAACTAGCTCTAGCTCATAATGGTAACTTGGTCAATGCTGTGGAATTACGTCAGCATTTAATCCAAAGAGAGGCTAATTTTATTAGCTCCACCGATTCCGAAATGATTGCCCTAACGATCGCCGATGAAGTCAACCGAGGTAAAAACTGGATTCAGGGAGCGGTTAATGCTTTTAAAATGTGTGACGGCGCTTATAGCTTAGCGATCGCTACTCCTGATGGCTTAATGGGTGCGCGCGATCGCAATGGCATTCGACCTTTGGTAATTGGTGTACTGTCAACAGAAGATGGCAAACAGCAGCGCTATGTCTTATCTTCAGAAACCTGTGGTTTAGATATTATTGGGGCAGAATATGTCCGTGACGTACAGCCAGGAGAATTAGTTTGGATCACTGATTCAGGGGTTGCATCGGTAACCTGGGCAAAAGAAGCAGATAAAAAGCTATGTATCTTTGAAATGATCTACTTTGCTCGTCCTGATAGTGTGATGCACGACGAGACTTTATATAGCTACCGTATTCGCCTCGGCAGACAATTAGCCAGAGAATCATTTGTCGATGCGGATTTAGTGATTGGAGTTCCAGATTCGGGTATCCCAGCGGCGATCGGCTTTTCTCGTGAATCTGGGCTTTCCTACGGCGAAGGATTGATTAAAAATCGCTATGTAGGGCGTACCTTTATTCAACCGACTCAAAGTATGCGGGAAGCTGGCATTCGCATGAAGCTCAATACCCTTAAGGATGCCTTGCAGGGTAAAAGAATTATCATTGTTGATGATTCGATCGTGCGTGGCACAACCAGCAAAAAAATTGTTCAAACCTTAAGAGATGCTGGGGCAACGGAAGTACACATGCGCATTTCTTCTCCCCCCGTAACCCATCCCTGTTTTTATGGCATCGATACCGATAACCAAGATCAGCTAATCGCTGCGACTAAATCTGTGAAAGAGATTGAAGCAAGAATTGGCGTTGATACCTTGGCATATTTATCTTGGGAGGGAATGCTCGAAGCAACTCAGGAGAATACTAATAATTTCTGTTCAGCCTGCTTTACGGGGGATTATCCTGTTACTATCCCTGAAGATGTCAAACGTTCTAAATTGATGTTAGAAAAAATCAAGGTTTAAAGATATATTGGTTTGGGAAATGACTATAGATTAGCGATCGCCAATCTTTACTCCCAACCAAACTCCATGCCTAAATATTGTTCCAACTGCTGATTGTAGGGGGTGAAATATTTGACTAAAGCCTCTCGAATGTTGGGATCTACATCTTGATAAGAACCTGCATTAACCTTGGGATAATTATCTTGAGGATAGCTAGGTAGGTTAAGGAATTTAAATACCTGTTCCATATTTGCGCGAGTATTTAGATAAAAATCTTCGCTTTTGAGAATTAAAAACTGTTCGCGACCTAAAATTTCCATCCAGGGTTTAAGTTTATAGATATAAAGACTACTCATAATATTATCTGGGTCATAATAGCCCGTGTTAGTAATCTCTGCTTCAGAGACGGTAGCTAATCGATCGATTTCACTGGCGATCGCCGTTGCCAAATCCAGCTTAGTCAAGCCTGTATTGAGCTTATGATAATGCCAAGATATGGCTCGATCTACGGGATTTCTCAAGAGGATAATAATTTTGGTCTGGGGAAAAGTATCCTTAATTCTTTGCGCCACTTGAGGAAAGCGGATATAGTTAGGGGTTGCTTCTCCCGTGAGAAAATCTGGGCGATCGGTGAGCGTGGGGAAATGAGCTAAATACCAATCAACACCCCGTTTAAAATGCTTCCAATAGAAATCAAGCTCTTTTTTATGGGAGAGTAATACTTGAGGATGGTGACTGAGGTAATGATAAATTGAGGAAGTTCCGCATTTAGTTGCTCCAGCAATAATAAAGTCAGGCCCAGATTTTTTCTGGGTTGGCCATTCCAACTGTGCCAGATCGGGATAAGCTTTAATTGCCTGTTGATAACTTCCCTTACGGTAACACTCGATCGCTTCAGCGACTCGATCTTGTTGAGTTAAAGCATCCCCTAAATTACCCCAGGCGATCGCAATCTCAGGATGCTCGGTAACAATTTGACGATAAACCTGAATCACTTCAGGAAATTGTTCTTTGGCGATAGGTGTATATTGCAGATCGATATAACTACTCTTAAAAAAAGGATCGAGTTGAATTGACTTAAGATAAGCTGTAATCGCTTCAGGAAAAGAGCCTTTAGCCCGCAAAAGTTTACCCAACTGAAAATACAAATCAACAGCAATTGGAAGATCTTCAGCTAAAGTTGCTCGCTCACTCGTAATAGCTAACTCGGCTGAGGGATCTTGTTTAGTCACATGTTCGATTGCTTGACGTAAATAGGCGATCGCTAAATCAAATTGCTGTAAGTGCCGATAAACCGCTCCCAGCTTGCTCAAAGCCAAAACAAACTCAGGTTTAATCGAGATTACTTGGCGATAAGCTGAAATTGCCTGTTGCCATTGCTGTTGATTTTGCCAGAGCCTTCCTAACTGATAATAAGGAAGAGCATAGTTGGGCTTGAGGGCGATCGCCTTTTGCCAGTGACTTTCCGCTTCATCATGTTCTTGAAGCTTAAAACAAGCTAAGCCCCAATAATAGTAAATTTTGGCTGACGGCTCTAACTCTGCTGCTTGCTGTAGGTGCGATCGCGCCTGGTCATATTCTTGTCGCTTATAGTTGACCAGACCCCAATGATAGTAAACTCTAGCGCTTGGCTCTAATTTTGCTGCTTGTTGATAATTATTACTGGCTCGCAACCATTTATTTTGAGCTTCTAAGGCGAATGCGAGAGCGAAAAGATAGTTAGAATTGTCGGGATTGTTTTTAACTCCCTGACGATAAACTTTGATCGCCTCTTCATCTTTACCCTGTTGCAACAGCAGATCTGCCAAAATCTTATATACCGACTCAAAATCAGGCTGAAGCGTAATTGCCTGTCGGTAATGCTTAACTGCCAGTTGCCATCGTTGTTGTTGGGCATATAAATCTCCCAAATTAGCGTTTGCTTCGGCAGATTGAGGATTAGCCTCTATTTGTTGAACACACTCGGCGATCGCCTGTTCGAGTTCAACTGAATCTAATTGGGACAAAGAACTTTTCACTGGTTAATTACTGATTAATTACTGACCTATTAAAGCTTGCGAATAATTAATTGGAAAGTAGGAGGAGATAAATGAACTGTTTGCCACTGATCTTTAACAGAAATCAAAAAGCGATCGATACCTGCTCTAGGATCTTGCTGTGGATCTTGAGGATTACGCCAACCATAGTAAGCAAAGATGATTAATCCTCCTGATTTAATCAGCTTCCAAGCTAGTTGAGCATTAGTTTCGTTGTCTTGAATTAATTTACATCGATCTTGAAGATGGATTAAATCGAAACTATCTGGGGTACATTCTGCCAGTTTTTGCTGAGTCTCACCCTTGCACATGCTTACTTTAGATTCAGCACCAGTTTTAATGATGTTCTCTTTAAATTTGTCGGCAAACTGACTATCAATACAGGTAAGATGACTTGCCTGATGAGTCAACAACCGATCTAATAGCCAACAGCTAGACATTCCCTGATAACAGCCAACTTCTAAAGCATTTATGGCTTGTCCTTTGAGAGATTCTAGCTGCTCTGACCAAAGAGGAATACGATGACTAAAAATATCTGTCGAGAAAAAATAGTCATGGGCGACACATTGATCCCAACCGCGTTGTTTACAGGCTTTTTGAAAGTTTAAGGCTGCTTCAGCTAATTTACCTTTTGCCCGCAGAGCATTACCTAGATGACTATATACCCAGGGATATTCTTCTACCAGATTAATAATGGCATAGCAAGTGGAAATTGCTTCATCCCATTTTTCAGTCAGTAAGAAAGTTTTAACCAAGTCGCGATATGCCCAGGAAAAGTCGGGATCGTGCTTAATCGTCAGACGAAAACAGGCGATCGCTTCGGCAAATGCACGTTGTTGAAGGTAAATCGTGCCTAACTTATACTGTGCCTTGGCTGCTGTTGGTTCAATCTCTAAAGCCTTCTGATAGAGAGCCTGCGCCCGATTTAATTTGCCCTGCTGTTGATAAATTTCTCCCAAATCGAAAAAGGCGGGGACAGCGGTTTTACTGCCAACAGTTGCCTGTTCATAACAGGCGATCGCTTCGGTGATTTTGCCTTTCTGTTCTAAGGCTTTCGCCAATTTATAGTATCCTTGCTGGTTAACTAAATCAGGATTAATCTGGGTTGCTTTATACCAGTATTCCATTTCTGCATCTCTGCGCTGAAGCTGACCATTAATCTGAGCCAAAGCAGAGTAGACGCGGACAGAATTAGGCAAGTGTTCTAGAGCATGTTCAAAGCAGCTGAGGGCTGCAATTAAATTATTTTCCAACAAATGCAGTTCCCCCAGTTGGGAATATGCTTCTGCCAAATTAAGAGTATGATCTAATGCCAAAGAATGCCAGACAATAGCTCGGTCAAATTCTGCTCTTCCTTGGAGTAGATTGCCTAAATTACTGAAAGCAGCCTGCCATTGTTCAGGATGATTGGCGCTAGTTATAATTGCCTGTTCGCACTGGGTAATAGCCTGAGCTAAATAGGTAGAAACCACGGATTTAATTGATGAAGATTAATAATGATTAACGGTTGCTGGCGAAATACTCGATCACCTTTAACAGACATTGCTCAAATCGATTGCCCTAGGTGAAACTGAATTACATACAAAAATAAAACTAACTTTAATCTTGTTGCTAACAATGCTGCAAAACTAATTTAAGCGCATCAATACTAACAAAAATATCTTCAGTTAGTGCATTCTGATACATTAAATTACGGAGAGACGAACAGCTAAAGTTTTGTCCCACTATGTAATAGTGTTGTAAGTCTAGTTGTTGGCTAATCATCCAGTAGTCTGTTCTGATATAGTTAGGCGAAAAAAGCTCAACTACTTGAGTATGAGGAGAACAAAAAACTAGGTTAGTTAGCCCCGAACCATGAGGAGAGACAATCATCTTGGCACTAGCAAAGGTCTTTACCTGCTCTAAAAAAGACATTTCTTCAAGAAACACCGTCACAAAACCTAATTTAGTGAGTAACTGACTGACTTCTATCTCGTTAACCAACCGCCTATTTTTAGCCCTAGCTCGACTAACATAGATTTTAGAATAATTTTGATTATTCTGGTTTGAATTAATTTGGGGCAAAAAGGTTTCTCTGAGAAACTTAATTGTTCCTTCAGGAACCCAGTCTAGGTAACCAGGGAAAGAAGGTACAATTAGCTCGCTAGCTTGAATATGACTGTGGCGATCGCTTTCAATAATCTTATCCTGGGCAATTCCCATTAGATCCAAAGTTTCTTGCTGATAGGGTTTGCTCAAACTATTGACCACAAACCAATCGATTTCTTTGAATTTGAGTTCACTGCGCCTTAACAGCTCTAATCGCGGCAAAATATCAAACATCCAATGATAGTAAACATGACCCGCCAAGCTCGATAATAAAGCCACTCTGCCTGTAATTTTTTCGACAGGAGCAATATTTTCTTGTTCAAAAATGCTATGTTCGGCTCGTTCTTGATAAGGACATCCAGGCAAAAACCAAGGATAGTTTCTGGATAAATCTCCCAAGAGATAGTTATCTGGTGTAATGACTGCCATCGCATAACAAATTACCCAAGAGTTTTTTTGTGGCGCTACCCAAGCTCTACCATTGGGAATTGTTACTACAAAAGGCAATCCTGAGTCAATTTTAGGAGCTTGTTCTAGGGAACATTGGTAAGCATTTTGACCTATTTGAAGTGGCTTAAACTGAGCGATTAGCTTAGTCATACAACTGTTACAGTTGACTCCACCACAATCTGGGTAGGATGTATCCCCAGGCTTAATTTTGATTGCTTCTGGCTGCCTAACTATTTTTGTTTTATTCTGAACTACTGGCGCTTGTGACCACAATACCTGCACATAATCAAAATCTTTTAAGTTACTGTCTCGCACCCAGTCTTGAGTGTGATGATAAATTTGAGTCGGTAACGATGCTAGATTATCTTCGGTGGGGAATAATTTAGGTAACTGCTTCCAGTCATCTTGCTGGCGATCGCTTAAGACCCTTTCATAATAATTAATCGCTTGTTCTGCCTGCTGAGTTTTTTCCAAAACTTTACCCAGTTGAAAACAAATCTGAGGCTGATTTGGTTGCAGAGCCAAACCTTGATGGTAAACAATCACAGCAGCATTTAGTCTCCGCTGTCGAGCCAGGCAGTTTCCCAACTTAAGATATAGTTCTATATCCTCTGGTTGAAGTTGTAAAGCACGCTGATAATAACTTTCTGCCTGCTTAATTCCCCCAAACTCAAATAATACATCTCCCATGTAACCATAGGTTCGCCAAAGATGATGATAAGCTTCCTCTTGTTGTCCTGATTTTAAGGCTTGAAGCAAGCGAGCGCAGGCTAATTTGGCAATTTCCAACAGATCTTCGGGACTGCTGGTTAGTTTTCCTTGACAATAAGCATTAACAAAATCTGGTTCTAGCTCAATTATTCTTTGCCAGGATTCTAAAGTCGATGCTAGATTGCCCATTTTTTGCTGCACTTCGGCATAACTACTATGAGCTAAAACATTCTGAGGCTCAAGCTGAAGTACATGCTGAAAACAGCGAGAAGCTTCAGCATAGTTACCCTGTTGCTGCCAAAGACGACCTAAATTATGATGTGCCAAAGCCATTTTTGGCGACAAAATGATCGCTGTTTCAAAACTAGTTAGAGCAAGTTCTGGTTGAGAATTAAACCAATACACTTGACCCAAATTATTGTGTAAAGTAACCCAAGTGGGATCTAAAGCAATTCCTTTTCTCAAGGTAGCGATCGCCTTAGAATATTCTTGTTGGCGAGCGTAAGTACTCCCTAAATTACTATAAGCTTGGACTAAATCAGGCTGAATAGTAATTACCTGCTGATAGGCAGCGATCGCCGCATCTAGTTCTCCTTTTTGATCGTAAAGTACTCCTAAATTGAAGTATGCTGCTTCATAATCAGGATTGATTTTAATTGTTTGATTGTAGGCAGCGATCGCCTCCTGCCAATTGCCCATCTGATGTAGCACAACCGCCAAGTTGTACTGTAATTCCGCCCAATAAGGTTGCAGCTTTAAAGCCTGTTTGTAATGCCATACTGCCTGTCGAGGATCTTGCTGCTTACTATGAAGTAAACCTAATTCTGCATAAATTTCTGCCTGGTTAATTCTCGTACCGAGAGTTTTTCGATAAGCACTAATAGCTGGGGCAAATTTACCCTGTTGAGCATAAGCTCTAGCAAGATAGGGATAAAAATCAATTCCATCGGGATCGGTGGCGATCGCCTGCTGACAGATCTCAATAACCTGCTCCCATTCTCCTCGCCCTAAATGAATTTTAATCTTCTTGAATGAGGATTCGCCTCTTATCATTGATGCTAATGGGAATGACCCTGACTCAAATTACAGAATAGATAGAGTGATAGGATAACTCGATTAATTTAAAAATAAAGCTATAGCGATCGGCTTGAGGTATTTTGTGGACTGAAACGCTGACTATTTTTGCTAGTTTGACTAATAAACTAATAATTTTATCGAATATCTCTACATACTATTAGACCCACAACTTTTCGTCATGGGTCTAATTCTCGTTATTGTGATTTTAGCGATTAAAAATATATATACTCAAGCCCAAGATCTGCTTAGTTATGAGATCTCCCAATTATCAGTACCTTCTTGTTTACTAATCTGAATATCTTCTAGACCTTTACCAATATTGATCGCATTTTCTCCATCGACACGCAACATTCCTGTATTAGCATCGTAGCTTACAACGTCATCACCGACTCCCAAGATTCTGATCATATCAGTATCTTCACCTTCGGTTTCAAAATCGATGATTCGATCTAATCTACCGACAAATTCATCTTTGTCAAATTCAAAAAGATCGCTACCAGCACCACCCCTGAACACGTCAGCATTAAGACCACCCTTCAAGGTATCGTTACCAGCGCCACCATCGAGCATATCGTTACCAGCACCACCGATGAGAATGTCAGCACCAAGACCTCCTTTAAGAGTATCGTTGCCTTCACTACCATCGAGCATATCGTCGCCAGCACCACCGATGAGAATATCAGCACCAAGACCTCCCTCGATGGTATCTTTACCTTCACCACCATCGATAAGATCGCTGCCTTTTCCACCTACAAGCAGATCATCCCCATCTAACCCCAAGGCAGTAGAACTACCTGCTGCTGTAAGGCGAATCGTATCATTTTTAGCTCCACCCACAAGAGTTAGTGAAGAACCAGATTCTTGTCCATTGGGTTTAACTTCAATCAAGTTTGTTTGACCCTGTAAACCTATATAGTCTAAATTTTCACCAGTAATCGTTGCGCCATTTCCCAAATCTAAGACAATACTTGACATAATTAATATATCCTAACTATTTATAATTTAATCTTGACTTAAACATCTCCATCAAAACTTTAGGTATTAAACCTATTAAAAACTATCATAGTTCATATTTTTTTTACGTCCAGTTAAAAAATACACAAAAAAATATTTTGATTACTATTAACAAAAAATATTTTAGGTTTCCAAATAATTGATTAAAACAGGTTTGTTTTATGTAAAAACACTGATAATCAGTAAACTTGCCAAATAAAATAATCATCAGATTTTCAACTTTTAAAATATCTAAGTATCAATTTTTTAGTAAGTCAAAAATAAAAATAACCATTTATAGATTAAAAATTTTGCTTTTTAAGTTAGACATATCAAATAAATCTAATATTGTAAATTAGAATAATTACTGAATATCAGTAATAACATTTACGTGATTTGAGCTAATTTTTTATTGTTCAATGGAGTTAGGAAAAATGTCCACAACCTACTAAGCTGTTACGCATTCACAACAAGCAAATTAAATGAAACAGCTTACTTACTACTTACTACCTACTACCTATTTGCCCTAAGCTAATTTTGTACGGCTATATGTCTGGCTAAAATTTTTCGAGCAAAGCTTGAACTAATTCAGGACTTGGTTGAGCAGCGATCGCCCCCGATTTAGTTGCCGTCAAACCACCCACCGCACAGGCATATTTAACCACATCTTGAGCCACTTGAGGATTAGATAACTCTTGTATTCCTCGTTGACATAGTTGATGAATAAAGCCAGCTAGAAAGGCATCTCCTGCACCAGTAGTATCCTGAACTTGTACGGGAAAGGGACTAACCTTACCCTCGTTTTCGGCAAGACAATAACTCACCTGAGCAGCTCCATTGCTGACTAAAACACCTTCGACAGACGCAAGACGATAAAAAATTGCCCCTGCGTCGGCAGTCTCAAATAACCACCTAGCTTCTTCTTCTGCTAGCTTGAGAAAGTCCACATACGACCAAAGCTGCTCAATTAAGGGCAAAGCTTCCTCTTCATTGAGCCAAAACATCGAGCGCCAATTAACGTCGAGAACAATCTTCAAATGATATTCCTCGGCTAATTCTAGAGCGCGAAATACAGCAGCTCTACTGTTAGGATAAGCTAGCTCCAAAGTGCCAATTACTAGATATTCTGCTGCTAAAAATAGTTCTGTGGGCAGCAGATCACCCTGAAGATAGGCATCGGCAAAGCAATCGGCAGGTTGATTGCCAAAACCCGCAAAAGTGCGATCGCCTTCAACAGTACGAGTAACATAAACCTGCCTAGTAGGAGCTTGTTTAGTGTATTGAACGCCAGATACATCAACTCCAATCGACTGTAAGAGTTGAACCAGTTCCTTTCCAGCCTCATCTTGACCAACACAGCCAATAAATGCTGAGGAGGTACCCAATTTAGTCAAAGCACTAGCAACGTTAGCAGGAGCGCCTCCTGGGTAAGAAGTCCACGATGTAACTTCTGATGCAGATTTGCCTAATTCATCAGCAAGACAATCAAATAATATTTCCCCCAAGCAAATAACTTTAGCAGGGCGATTGGCGATCGCTTTATGGTTCAACTTGCTTCCTCAATACATACGAACTTCTTATACTTCTAAT
This sequence comes from Pleurocapsa minor HA4230-MV1, assembly GCA_019359095.1. Taxonomy (NCBI): domain Bacteria; kingdom Bacillati; phylum Cyanobacteriota; class Cyanophyceae; order Pleurocapsales; family Pleurocapsaceae; genus Pleurocapsa; species Pleurocapsa minor. The sequence goes on from JAHHHZ010000017.1 coordinate 138,673, forward strand.
TTTCAGGGTATCGTTTGCTAAGCACAACAATATTTAAGAAGGTTTATATTTCTTGATGACTTCACTTTAATAATTGTTTAGTAAAGTAACATTTTTCTCAAAAAATTAAACTTCACCCCGAATTTCTTCTACTACGCCATCTCTTAAAACAACTTCTACGTTTAGCTTTTTAACCAGATTGTCGCCTTGTTCCAGACGAAAGAAACTTTCCATTTGCGCCTGCACAACTTCTTGATCTAACTCTAAAAGCTGAATCTGCTGTAGCTGCTGAAGAAACTGATTTTTTTTCTCTAGCATCTCGGCTTTTTTTTGGTTAACTTGTCCCTGAATGTTTTCTGTTTGCTTTTGCACTTGGGGATTAGCAACACCTGCTTGTCTGGTTATTTCTTCAATAGTTCTCTTCCCCTGCATTTCTAGTTGCTGCATCTGCTGATCCAACCCAGCAACCTGTTTTTGTAATTGCTGAGTTACTTCTTCTTTCCATTGAGCCGTGACAATAGCTTTAACAGTTATGGGACGTTTTAATAGCAGACTAGCGTTGGAATAATCCATAATTTCGGCTCCTTGATCTAGACTTTAGATCTTAATTTTGATTGCAGCTTAAAGATTACAGGTTGTTTTCTATTGTGACTAGATTTTTCCCTGAATTTTTAATCTTTTTAGTTTTAGCTCATAAAACCTATTTTGAAGCATTTTATTAATATCTACTATCTACTACCTACTACCCATAAAGCCGATCACCCTAATTGTCTATCGCTAATTTTGTACGGCTATAATTGCCACAGGCAAGCTAATCGGCAAACATTTCCTCAATTAAAGACTGGTATCTAGCCATAACTTGAGGGCGTTTAACTTTAAAAGTTTGGGTCATCGTACCATTTTCCTGGGAAAAAGTCTCAGCTACAAAACGAAAATCACCAATGCGATCGTCAGCGCGATAGCCAGGACGATTTTTTATTTCACGATTTAATTCATTGCGATATAGATTAATAATTGCCTGATGATACAGATCGCTCTGCGCCACAGATTCTGGGGAACTATTAAGTTCAGGTAGTTTAAGACTTAAGTTTTGATCTGTTACCCACTGTTGTAAAGTTTCTAAATTAGGGACAATTAATGCACCTAAAGCCCGCTGATCTTGCCCTACCAGCATAATTTGATCGATGTAGATACTACGAACACAGGCATCCTCAATCGGTTGGGGTTCAATATTTTCACCATTGCTTAATACAATCGTATCTTTAGCTCTACCTGTCAACACCAAGTCACCATAAGGAGTCAACCAGCCTAAATCTCCGCTGTCAAACCAGCCCTGATTGTCAATTGCTTTGGCTGTAGCTTCGGGGTTTTGATAGTAGCCTTGCATAAGCTGACCACCGCGAATTAAGACTAATCCTCGCTCTCCTTGAGGTAAATCTTCTTTAGTTTGAGGATCGACAATTTTAATTTCAGTTTCGGGCAAAGGTCTACCAGCCGAACCGCGCACATTATGGTGTGGAGTACGGGCATTGGTAATGGGAGATGTTTCTGTTAACCCATAGCCGACAAATACATCGATATTCACGGTTTGATAAAAATCATCAAGATACTTCGCTAATGAGCCACCACCACTACAGACCGCTTTGATGTTACCGATCCCTGCGCGAATTTTATGGTAAACCAGTTTATCTGCCAGAGCATGAACAGGATAGAGAGAGGCTGCTTTGAGCTTGGCGATCGCTCTTTCTCCAGTTGTGGCATTAAAGTGTTCTAAACTCGTATCATTAGCAATTCTTTGCGCCATAATATAGCGCTGTGACTGTTTGAGAAAAAACTTAACTAACTTTTGCTGTGAGGCAGACTGTCCACTTAATAGCTTTTGTACTCCCTCATAAAGAGATTCCCAGAGACGAGGTACTCCTACCATATAGGTTGGCTGAAACTGCTTAAGATCCTGCTTAAAATAGCGGATTGAAGTGTAGACTTGGGTTGCGCCCTGAGCTAAAAAGAAATATTCCGCTGCTCGTTCATAAGCGTGCCAGCTAGGAAGAATCGAGAGAATTAGATCTCCTGGTTGCGGTTGAAAAACTGTTTTGACGTAGTTAACCTGATGCAACAGATTACCGTGAGTCAGCATCACTCCTTTGGGTTTGCCCGTTGTCCCAGAGGTATAAAGCAAGGTGGCAAGGGTATCTTTACTCTGTTTTACAGGCTGTAGGGGCTGATTTGCTCCCAATTCCAGCAACTTTTGATAGTTTATAGTCTTAATCCCCGTATCTTCTGAAACTGATTCGTCACTCAAAAGAACAATTAAGCCAATCGGTAAATTACCTAACTCAGAACTAAGTTTGGTTAAAGTTTTCAGATTCTCAACTACTAAAGCCGTGCTATCGCTATTTTCGAGAATATAGGCTAACTCTTGCTGATCCGCCCCTGAAGAGCGCACGACATCTACAGCTCCTGATGTCATGATTCCTTGATCGGCAATAAACCAACGGGGACTATTATCAGCAAACAGGGCGATCTTGGCTTGAGGCTGGATGCCTAAAGCTTGTAGTCCAGAAGCAAACTGTTCAATCTGCCTGATTAGATCCCGATAACTAATTCTTACTTCGGGTTGAGCATGGGGATCGTGTAAGGCAATCGTATCGCCAAACTTATCCGCAGTTAATCGCCAAACTTCAGGTAAAGAACCGAGATTAATATAGTCAAAAGCGATCGCCTTAGATGCTGTATTCATAATTATCTATTTATAGATTATCCAGAATATCCCTGGAATAGAATAAATAAATGATAATCAGTTATCTGACAACAGCTAAAGTTTACATGGACAATTTAACATTTGCACCTGACAAAGGCTTTGACTAACAAGCTTCTCTTGAATTAACTTTAATTAACCGTGTAGGTAACCTCTTCCACCTGCCCTGGCGCACCTAAAACCTGCTGCTGTTGATTGTTAAAGCTAATCACCACTCCTCCTGCATTCCCCGCCCGAATTGTTACCTCTTTTTTGCCCTTCCATTGACGCTGAGTACCTGCGGGTAGAACCCCTTCAAAAGCTACTTTACTATCCACCATTACCTTGAGCCAGCAACGCTCTTGCAGGTTGATCCCAACGCTTACTGTTGCCGAATTACTCGATTGAGAGATAAATTGAGGAGCAGCTTTAGGCTGACTAACTTGAGCGGTAGTTGCTGATTTATTTTCAGGAGCTAAAATTGGGTTGTCTACTGAAGCTTGATTAACAATTACGGGGCGTTCTACTAAAGTTGTAATGCCAGTCACAGAGACAATTACCAGCAGAATATAGAGTAAATATAAATGGAGCGATCGCAACTGAAAATTGAACCAGTATTGGCGACGCTGCTTTTGAGCTGAATTAATAGGTACAGCAGAATTATCGGACTCTACTTCAAAATGAATGTCCCCAGCACCGATAGCTTGGGCATATTTCCTGATTAATGCGCGAATATAAAATACTTCAGGTAGTTCTGTGATATCTCCTGCTTCGATCGCCTTTAATAACCGTTGAGAAATTAATGTCTGCTGCGAAACGGTATCCAGAGAAATATTGTGTGCCACCCGAATTTGATTGAGGTTAGCACCAATATCTTTTAGCTGTTGTTGTTGTTCGATAGTTAAATTATGTTTAATCATATACTGCGCTCCCTGGCTGGGCAGTTAATTTGGGCAACTTAGGGTTAAAAGAAGCTTTTAAAAAATTAATTTCAGTTCTTTTCAAATGTCGATACTTACTTGGAGGAAGTTTTAAGCCATGAGGGCTGTTTAATGTAATTGAACCAATTGCCGTACGATGTAACTCAGTTACCTCATAGCCTAGCTGTTGAGCTACACGACGTATTTGTCGATTTCTGCCTTCAGTTAAGACTATTTCCAGGGTTTTTCCTGTTTGATCTGACTTAGCCAAATTAATTTTGGCAGGGAGAGTCTTTTTTTGCTCTAAAATTACTCCTTCTTGCCAATAAGTCAAATCTTTTTTTGTAGGAGAACGATTTAATTTGACTAAATAGGTTTTGGGTAAATGATATCGAGGATGGGTCAAACCCAGCGTTAATTCACCATCGTTAGTTAAGATCAAAGCGCCACTAGAGGCGAAATCTAATCTGCCAACGGGATGAATTCCCGATCCTTGGCTAAGATCTTGAGGCAAAAGATCGATTACGGTGGGACGGTTTTGCGGATCATCACAGGTAGAAACCACTCCTACTGGTTTGTTTAACAGTAGATATAGAAGTTGAGGACGTTGAGCCTGTTGGACTTGCTGCCCATCCACTTGCAAAATATCTTGCGTTAGCTCGACGCGATCGCCTAGTTTGGCTATTTGACCATTGATGCTAACCCTGCCTGCTGCTATCATTTTTTCTGCTTTGCGCCGTGAGGCAATTCCCCACTGAGACAAAACTTTTTGAACCCTTTCAGCCATCGAGAATTCCTACCTGCTACGATTTACTTTAATTTTATAAATCAAGGTACGACTCGAAACAAATTAGGGAACTAATCATATATTTCCCCAAAAAAATCTCAAACATATCAGCAAATATAGCTAAAAAACTAGCTGATTAAGTTACAGTAATAGACAATCAGCCATGGGGAAGAAGACTTTCAAGACAATTAGGGTATTTAATATAAAGATATGCAGCTAAACAATTAGCCAGATTAAGGGATATTTATGCTTGATTTGCAACCTCTGTTTGAATTTTCGCGCCAAAACTGTGTCGCGATTTGCTCATTTCTCGTACCAGCTATTTTACTAACCACGATCGCAACTCTAGTTTTGGTAGCTACAGGTCAATCACTGACTAAAATGCGTTGGTCGAGGGGGATGGCTTCGGTACTGGCGATCGCCTTATTTCTCCATGTCTCCACCTGGTTTATGATCGGCATTATTACCCCCGTCACCTTCATTTTGTTTGGCTTGGGTTCAACCTGCCTTGTCGTCAATTTAATAGCGGTAGCTTATCGTAAACAAGCGCAACTACTTTCGGCTATACTTCTATCTCCCCTAACCTGATAGATTGAATACTGTAGGTTTTAAGGTCAAAAACGTGAGCGATCGCTTAGTCAAGTTCTCTTCTAGATTTTTGCTCAGCTTCTTGCTGATTTTTACGCTCTTAACTTTTAGCGCCTGTAGCCTACCCCAAAGGGTAACCGCTGAGGAAAGAATGTTTCGCAACTTTTCTTTAGAGTTTATCGATCAGTATGAAATCCCCAAAGCAGAATTTCAGGATACAGTTGTTCAGGGATTATCGGCGATCGCTTATAATCGCCAAGAAGATTTATTTTATGTCCTGTCAGATGATCGAAGTAAACGCTCTCCCGCACGTTTCTACACCTTCAAATTGGCATTCCAGCAAAGTAATCAACAAATTCAAATCGATAGCTTTAAGCCAGAGAAAGTAACTTTTTTACTTAATGAAGCAGGCGAAAAATATCTCCCAGGTAAAATCGATCCCGAAGGATTGACTCTCTCTCCCAGAAATACCATTTTTATTTCTAGCGAAGGCGATCCGACTAAAGATATCGCACCCTTCATTGCCGAATATGAACTAGCAACAGGCAAAAAATTATCCGATCTACCCGTACCACCACGCTATCTAGTTAATCAAAAATCTCAAGGAATCCAAGAAAATCTCTCGTTTGAATCCTTAACTATTAATCGTACAGGATTACCCGAAGACCCTTTTCGTGTCTTTACCGCTACTGAAGCAGCATTACTTCAAGATCGATCCTTGGAAGAACAAGCACAAACCAGAGTTCGCTTTCTCCACTACGTAGTTAATCCTGTTGGCGAGCCGATAGTTGTTGCCGAACATTTATACCTGCTCGATCCTGCTCCCGCTGAAATTATCTCTAATGGACTAACTGAACTCTTGGCACTGAAAACAGAAGGCTATTTTCTCAGTTTAGAGAGAACTTATGGTTTTACTGGTTCAGGAGCAAAAATTTTCCAAGTAGTAATTGGAAATGCCACGGACACAACTAAGATTGAGAGTTTAAAAGGTAATATTGCTCAGGTACAGCCGTTGCACAAAAAACTTTTATTTGATCTACAAGACTTGGGTATCTACCTCGATAATCTTGAAGGCATGACTGTAGGGCCTCGTTTACCCGATGGTAGTCAAAGTTTACTCTTAATTAGTGATGATAACTTTAACGATGAGCAGATTAGTCAGTTGTTGCTATTTCGGTTAATTGAGAATAAGTGATGTTGGCTAAAATACTACTTCCTATTTCCTATTTCCTACTCTAATTTTGTACGGCTATATAAGGCGATCGCTTTTATCTTTCTGAATGTACATAATCTACAAAGTAAAATTTAGGCATCAGCCAAAATCTTAAGACAGCAGCAATTCCCAATCCTAAGATGGCAGAGAAAGTCAAATATAAACCCCAACTAATCCTCAGACTATCTGGTAATACCGCCACAGTGGCAACAACTACTACAAAATAAGCCAGCAACAGCCATTGCATAAGCTGGATCGTCTTTAAGGCTTGGCGGCAGCTACTACAGTGTTGCGTGTGCTGATGATAGCGATCCAGTAAAACTTGGCGAGACGTTTCTGTTGTAGAAATAGAATTAACGCTATTTTCACTCCAGGGTAATTTGCGATCACAATAGCGATCGAACCAATTACGGAATTCAATTACCAAACTATCTGCGCTGGTAGGCATTTTGTAAGCAGTTTTCCAATTGTTATTCTGCAAAAAGCTTTCCTGTTGATGCAGCAAAACCATGTCTCCATCTAAAACAGCATTACGATTTTGGATGTGATCCCACCAGCGAGGTGTTAAAGAATGAAGCTTTTGAGCAAAATTGCGCGGAAATTGTGCCACAATCCGAGATTTTCCAGGGGCAACAGGCAGACAATAGGTAACCAATCCTATTTGTTTATCCCCCCCAGGTAAAATAATGTCATATTCCAAATGACAGGGAGGTTCAAAAGTAATTTTCGTGGGAAAAGCTTTATCAACTTCTGCTTCAATGATGTCCATCGTCGATCGCACGATATTTAAAGGAATTGCCATAGCGCGATCGCGATTTCCTTGAATGCCATGATGAGCAAAAGGAACATGACTAGGATCGGCGACGTTTTCTACTAGCGTCTGCCAGTCATACTCTAAATCCCGCACCATTGAAGACCAAACATAGCCTTTACTGGCATCAATTTTAGCTGATAGAGGTAAAGCAGTTTGAGCAGCGATTTCTGGTGTATCTGCATCCATCCATACCCAAAGTAAATCATTTGATTGCCGTGAAGGATAGACAGTCGCGCAGAAATTCTGACTTTGTTTAGCGATCAGATCGGGATTATCTGCTTGAGGAATACGAGTACAGTTTCCTTGGGTATCAAACTGCCAACCATGATAGCTACACATCAAATTACCAGACTGATCGATTCTGCCTTCACTCAGAGGTGCAAGTCGATGGGGACAGCGATCTAAAAATACTTGATAGGTTGATGATGATGCTGGTTTCCAAATTACTAGAGGTATTCCTAGTAAGGTTGCAGTAGTCGGTTTTTGTGGCTCGATATCTTCAACAGGTAATAGAGGATACCAATGCTGAAAAAAATTAAACGACGACATATTTTTGGCTCAAATACTACTCTAGTTAAGTATAGATTGAATAAGGCGATCGCAAAGGGTAGGCCGAGCCTAATCGCCTTTTTGTCTAAAAATTAGACAGGTTATTTGATTAAAAAACTATCTTAGCTAGCTAATATCGACAATACGCGAAATTTCTCCGTCTTTAAAGGAAAATTGAGAGCGTCCATTAAGATTAATAATTATAGATCTAACTTTGCGATCGCCACATAGATCGATTAAGCCTGTAAAAACTTTGTTAACAGTGCCGTCAAGTTCAATAACAGAAAATTGATCATCAAGTAAATTAGCAGTGCGAGCATCTTCCTTGCTGAGGTTATATAACTGTAAGGCATCACCTGAGCATTTAATTCAATTACTTTAGGTTCGGGCGGTTGCAGAATTCCGCGACGGTATAAAATAAAGCGATCGCTTTGAGCTTATTTTGCTTCAATGGAATATCCACATCGATGCTCCCCATCGTTGATCCACTGCGTCCTTTGTATAATGCAGTCTGGCAATACCGCAGCAAACATTTCTAGTTCGTGTCCACAAATACTGGGATAGGATTCGGCTACATCGGAAATAGCGCAGTTATGCTCTACTAGAATAAATCCCTGCTTTTGTTCGGCAGAGGCTTGGTGTAATTCTGCCATGTAGCCTTCTTCTTGCCTTAACTGTACCAGCTTGGCAATCCGTTGCTGAAGACTGCCATTTCCTAAGCGATCGCGATATTCTGCTGCTTTGCGCTGCCACTGTTTTTCTAAAACTAGACTAACCTGCTCTTTACCGACGGTTTCGGCGAGGGTATCTAAAAAACTAACCGCAAATTCGCTGTATTTTTGGGGACTAAGGCGATCGCGTCCTGCACTACTTAACTGATACAAGTGCTGTGGTCTACCCATACCTTGCTGTACTGAATGATATTCAATCAAGCCATCAGCTTCTAATTCATGCAAATGGCGACGAACAGCTTGGGAACTCAAATTCAAATCTTGAGCTAGTTGGCTAGCAGTGGCTGGAGCATGTTTGAGTATAGCCTGGAGAATATTCTGTTTAGTAGACGGTAAACCAGTGGTCGTCATCGTCTTGAGGGCTATTGTGGGAAATAATAGAGATTAGCCAAATTTCTTCGACTTAAACAACATCTTTATTGCTAATGTAACCTACAATATACTTAAACAACAAATTTATTGTTAAACTCAGGACGAAATGTTTCGTCAAACTAATCTTAAATTAATTCTACCTAAGCTGTAACAAGATTTGCTGATTACAGCTGTTTCAAATTCAAAAACACCCAAAAAAACAGTCATTAATTTCTCATCATGAGTGCTAACGTCAAAACTTTAGTTAATCAGCCTTATAAGTATGGTTTCGTTACTGATATTGAAACTGAACAGATTCCTCGTGGTTTGAGCGAAGATGTCGTGCGTTTGATCTCGGCTAAGAAAAATGAGCCTGAATTTATGCTAGAGTTTCGCCTCAAAGCCTATCGTCAGTGGCTAAAAATGAGCGAACCTGACTGGCCTCATGTTAGTTATCCCGCGATCGACTATCAAGATATTGTTTATTATTCTGCACCGAAGAAGAAGCAGGAAAAAAAAGGTAGTTTGGATGAAGTAGATCCCGCGATCTTAGAAACTTTTGAGAAATTAGGCATTCCTTTATCAGAACAGAAAAGGCTTAGTAATGTCGCAGTAGACGCGATTTTTGATAGTGTTTCCATTGGTACAACTTTTAAAGAGAAGTTAGCGGAAGATGGTGTAATTTTTTGCTCAATCTCCGAAGCCGTAGAAGAATATCCTGAACTCGTTCAGAAGTATTTAGGCAGCGTGATTCCCGTGGGAGATAATTATTTTGCTGCTTTAAACTCTGCGGTGTTTAGTGATGGTTCGTTTGTCTTTATTCCTAAAGGCGTAACCTGTCCGATGGAACTCTCGACTTATTTTCGGATTAACGATGGTGATACAGGACAATTTGAACGTACTTTGATTGTGGCAGAAGAAGGTGCGTCTGTTAGCTATCTTGAAGGCTGTACTGCACCGATGTTTGACACTAATCAGCTTCACGCTGCGGTAGTCGAATTAGTGGCGTTAGACAATGCTGATATTAAATACTCTACGGTGCAAAATTGGTTTGCGGGAGACGAAAACGGTAAAGGCGGTATCTATAACTTTGTGACCAAGCGTGGCTTGTGTAAAGGAGTCAATTCTAAAATTTCTTGGACACAGGTAGAAACTGGTTCGGCAATTACTTGGAAATATCCTAGCTGTGTTTTAGTTGGCGATAACTCCGTAGGGGAATTTTATTCCATCGCCTTGACTAACAACAAACAACAGGCAGATACAGGCACGAAAATGATTCATGTGGGCAAAAATACCCGCAGCACGATCATTTCTAAAGGGATTTGTGCAGGAGATTCTCAGGGTAGCTATCGTGGCTTAGTTAAAATTGGTAACAAGGCTACTGGTGCGCGTAACTACTCCCAGTGCGACTCGATGTTAATTGGCGATAATGCTGAGGCTAATACTTTTCCTTATATCCAGGTAGCTAACAATACAGCCAAGTTAGAACATGAAGCTTCTACGGCCAAAATTGGTGAAGAACAGCTATTTTACTTTGCTCAACGGGGTATTTCTGAAGAAGATGCGGTTTCTATGTTGGTAAGTGGTTTTTGTAAAGACGTGTTGAACGAATTACCAATGGAGTTTGCTGCTGAAGCAGATAAATTGTTAAGTCTTAAGTTAGAAGGAACAGTTGGTTAATTAAAAATCTTTTGGAAAAAGCGATCGCTTCTTTAGACAGTGCGATCGCTTTTTTGTGGATAATTTAATTACGATTAGATAAATGCGATCGCCTAACGGTAAAAACTGTACCTGGCTATTAGCACCTAAAATGGTGAAATTAAAATCTTAGAGTGATCCTTTTTTAATTGATTTAGGCGATCGCTGATCTAAAAAGCAAAGCATTTGAGATGCTCTTCAACTTTCTATTTTGGGCTTTAAAAAGAGTAAAGGTAAGGTAACGGTAACGATTGTTCCTCGATCGACTTCACTATCCAGCACAATTTGACCTTGGTGAGCTTCGACGCAGCTTTTAGCGATCGCCAATCCCAATCCAGTACCAGGAATTCTGCCGACGTTGCTGGCACGATGAAAGGGTTGAAACAGATTATGATGGTCTTGGCTGGGAATACCAATACCCCAATCCTGAATGCGAAAGACAATATCTTGTGTTTGCGGAATCAATTCAAAGAGTACTTTATTTCCTTCGGGAGAATATTTGATGGCATTGGCTAATATATTGCCTAAAATATGCTTTAATAGACTTTCGTCCCAAGCTGATTGGGTGATTTTACCTCGGGCTTCAAATACAACTTCTATTTGTTTTTTATTAGCATTAAACTGTAACTGTTCTGCTAATTCTAAACAAAATAGTTCGAGATTTAATTCTGTCAGATTACACTGGAAAGTATCTGATTCAGTTTGCCCAACTAACAGCACTTCATCCAAAAGTTGCACCATATCTTTACTGGCATTACGCAACATTTGAAATAAATAAACTTTTCTTTCTTCGCTTAAAAGATCGTTTTTATTGTGTAACAGTTCCGTACAAGAAAGGACTGTAGTTAAAGGATTACGAAAATCATGGGAGAACATCGAAACCAATTCCGACTGAAAGTGATTGATTTCTTTGGCTTTCATTAACTCCGAGGTTTTTTGTTGAATTTGATTGGTCAAATTTTCATTAGTTTCTCGTAGTAAATCTGAGGCTTTTTGTCGTTCAATTGCATATTGAATCGACCTGACTAAAACATCAATATTAATCTTGCGCTTGACTAAATAATCCTGCGCTCCTCGCCGAACCGCCTCGATTGCTAGCTGATTATCATTGGTATTAGTTAAGACAACGATCGGTAAATGAACAGAATTTTGTACCAATAACTCTACAGATGATAATCCTTGACTATCAGGTAAAGTTAAATCGAGTAAAACCAAATCGAATTGCTGCTGTTTTAATTGATTCAAACCAGTTTGCAGTCGTTGGACATGAGTTAGAACAAACTGATTCAAATCAAAGTTGCGCAGAATCTCTTGTATTAACCTAGCTTCAGCAAGATCGTCTTCAATTAATAAAATGGCGATCGCTTTTTGCCCAGCATTAAGTTGTAACTGAGATATTTCGACGGAGCTTTTGGACATGATTTTACTGAATCAAAGTTATAAATTGCTATTGAGAAGGTAGAGTAACGGTAGTTAGCCAAAATTCCTCAATTCTTCTCACAATTGTAAATAACTGGCTGAGGTTACGGGATTTAGTAATAAAACAGTTGGCATTGAGATCGTAACTTTGCTGGATATCATCTTCATTTTTAGAAGTAGTCAAAATAATGACAGGAATCCGTTTAAATTGGGGGTTAGTCTTGATTTCTGCTAGTACTTCCCGACCATCTTTTTTGGGCAGGTTTAAATCTAAAATAATTAGGTCAGGACGAGATGCAGAGGCATATTCCCCTGATTGATGTAAATATGCCATTGCCGCCACCCCGTCTCTAACCATTGCCATGTCGTAAGTCAGAGAACTGTTTTTTAATGCTTCCTCGATCAGCCGAACATCAGCTTTATTGTCCTCCACCAACAGAATAGTTTTTGGCTTTTCGTCCATTTCTAAGGTCACGCTCATGTCCTCCTACTGGGATCGTAAAGTAAAAAGTCGATCCTTTACCTAATTCTGACTCAACCCAGATTTTACCGCGATGGCATTCAATAATTTTTTTACAAATTGCTAAACCCATCCCTGTACCTGGATATTCATCTCTAGTATGGAGACGCTGGAAAATAATAAAAATGCGATCGCTAAACTGGGGATCGATCCCGATCCCGTTATCTCGAACAGAAAACAACCATTCATTTTCTTGACGTTCGACCTTGATTTCAATCTTAGGTGCCTCAGCGCTGCGGAATTTAAGCGCGTTAACAATTAAGTTTTGGAAGAGCTGCATCAATTGAGTACTGTCGGCTTTTAAAGTAGGTAGCGGATCGGCAATGATAATCTCGGCATCGCTATCGCGGATTCTTCTTTGTAGATTGGTTAGGGCTTGTTCTAGGGCTAATTGTGCATCTGTAATGGTAAATTCGCCACTTTGACTATCTACTTTGGAATAAATTAGAACATCATCAATCAAGGTTTGCATCAGGCTCACCCCTTCGACCGCAAAACCGATAAAGTCCTTGGCATCTGCATCTAGACGTTCCCCATAGCGCATTTCTAACAATTGAACGTAGTTAGAAACATGATTTAAGGGTTCTTGCAAATCATGAGAAGCGACATAGGCGAATCTTTTTAACTCGGAGTTAGAACGTTCTAAATCTTGCGCTAGCAATGCCAGTTCGTCTGCTTGACGTAGCACTATATTGACAATGACTCGTCTTAATTCCCTGACACCGTTAATTTCTACCTGTTTCCAGGGTAATGATGTTAAACGGACTTCTTCTTTCCACAATTCAAAGGATTTACGCGGAGATAAACGCAATCCTCGATCGGAATTAATGGTTTGATAGGCATGATTAGGATCGCCACCCCAGTTGACTGTTTGAATTACCTCTGGACGAAACCACAGGACATAATTACGACGAGAAATCGCCATCGCTACTAAACCACTGGCAACGTTTTTATAAGCATCTGCTTCGGGATATACTTCTGCTAAGGAATCAGTACAAAATACTTCTTCATCAATATTTTGATACAGCCACTGCACCAAAAAGTTGAGCGCTTCTTCAGTAGGTGTCTCCCCCACCATCGTCCAAGTTCCATTAAGACACACCGCAGCACCCGTCGCAGCAGCCAGATCGAGGAGTGAAGATTCATCTTTAATTAAAGCTTCAACCAGATTTTCTGATTGAGTCATGTTGTCAATAATCTGCGATCGCAGTCGATCTAGCTTCAGACGATAATCGTAGTCTTCACTTTCTTGTCGATTAGAAATCTCGGAAAAGATTACTCTGCCCAAAAATTCGCAGGCTTTACGCAGTTCGTAAGGGACGTATTTAGGGGTCAAATGATGACAGGCAATTAGTCCCCAGAGTTTGCCATTTTCAATCAGGGAGATGGTTAATGATGCCCCTACTCCCATATTGTGCAGATATTCCAAATGACAAGGATAAGGACTTCTGAGGATGGAAAGAGTCAAATCTACAGGGCGATCGCCGTGAGGATGGTTGGCGGGAAACAGTTCAACAGGTTCGGCATAGGCATCAGGAATTAGTCTGATCCAGTTAGAACTGAAAAGCTTTCTGGCTGGCTTGGGAATATCTGAAGCAGGAAAATGCAAATTCAAATATGGTTCAAGATGATCTAACTTTTCTTCCGCAACCACTGCACCATGATCGTCTTCGTCAAATTTGTAGAGCATGACGCGATCGAATCCAGTTACCTTGCGTACTTCTTGCACAATAATTTGGCAGTAATCTTTAAGACTGGCAGAATCTTGTAATTGATTAATGGAAGCTTTGGCTAAATGATAAAAACTGAGAAAAGGAATAGTTTCTTGAGACTCAGCAGGTTCTAGCTCTAAAATCAAAATGCCGTCCTTATTACGATGAAAAACTCCATCAAAAATGGCATATTCTCCACCATTTTTTCTCACCCACATTTTTGTCGGGTTAATAAAATCTAGGTTTTCTTGAGTGACCCCTTTTTGAATCAGATCGACTTGAAATGGATCGAAAAGCTCTTCTAAAGTTTTGCCAATCATTTCCTGAGCTTTGAGGCCAAAAGCATAATGACAATTAGTAGTGGCTTGAACTATGTTTAAATTCGGTTCTTCTAGCACTAAAATCATGCCATGAGGTTGAATCATGCTAGAAGTGTGAATCGCCTGTCTTTCTAGTTCATTTAAATTGGTAACGTTAGCAAACTTAATACTTGTATCTTTCACTTTTTTGCTCCTACATTTCAAGTTGTGACTATTAATATCATTAAGATAATTTTTTTAGATTAGGTACTTATACTTGTTTTTAATTAAGAGAGAATTTTAGTCTTTTTATAAAATAATCAACTATAGGGAAATAATAAAGAGCATGACAATTTTCAGTGTGTTTCTTAAAGAACAAACATAAAAGTTTAATTTAGTTAGCTCAATTGAGGAGTTGCTGGTTTATAACTGAAAACTTGAGTAGTATTTTTTTTAGTTTTAAGCTTTAAGCTCTAAGCCTTTTAATCTAGCCTGGAAAAATGATTAAATTTAACTTTTATACCTCGATTCAGCATTCATCAAGGCCCTAAATTGAAGCTTGATATTTTAAGTTTAAAACTGAAAACAAGACAGATCGGTAGCGAACTTGATTACCATAAAGACAAAACTAAGATATTGGCGTTATGGCGATCGCTTTTTTTTTGACCTCGATCAGTCGAAAACCGCTCAGGCTCTATCTAAGTTGACGAAACTTCATTCTCCAGACTGCATTCTCTATAAAATCTTAGTTCGGTAATATTTCAGATAGGCGAAAAAAATTACGGATATTCAAACACCAAAGTAAAATGACAACATCAGTTTATTTGCTTGAGTAACGCCATCATCAAAGTGTTCATCTCATCATGAGGGATTTATGAATCGAATTAAAATACTGCTGCTAATCTTAATTATCGCTGCATTGAGTATTGTATTTATCCAAAACAGAGAGCCAATTGCCTTAAAACTACTTTGTGCTGATAGTTCTCAAAGCTGTCTCTATCGCACTCCACCCTTACCTCTAGCAGCCTGGATTGCTCTAGCTACCTTGACAGGAGCGATCGCCAATTTACTGGTACAAAGTCTCAATCGCTACGGCTATAGTGACTCCAGTCGTAAAAGACCTATCGCCGAAGGTGACTTGTATTCCAATAGTAATACAAGCTGGAACAACAATGGTCGCCAAAGTCAATATTCTGAAGCTGATAGTATTAGAGATCCCTTTCCCGAACAGGTATCTGAGGCGAGGAGTTATGAAGTAAAGCAAGAACCCCAAAATGTAGAGCGTTCAGGTTCGACATATTCTTATAAATATCGAGAATCAGGCGATCGCCCAAAAAGCGTTCAAGACAGCACGACCAAAAACTCAGTTGAACCTCAAGTCGATCGCGATCGTAATGCTAATCAGGAATCAAATGATGAAGACTGGATTTAAAAGCAGTTTCGACTAGCTGCAAATATCTCTTTTGATTCTTGTTTAACCATTCCCAACATCGTCGCCTGTTGTAAATTAATAAATGCTTCTAAATCTTCCAATTCATATTTAGTTTTTAACATTTTTTTCAGCTTTTCTTCTGCTTCTAAGGTTAGATAGCCTGTATTCAAAGCTTGCTTGACTATTTCGCGGATTAATTTCATGAAAATCTACCAATCGATATTTAGTTATTATAAAAGTTTTTTTTAGTTCTTTCTATTACTTTAGATAGAGTCTCTAACGTAAAATATAATTTCTTAGACAAAATAATATTTTTTGAGATATCTACCAGTGCGTAGTTAAATTTTAGATAAACTTGTGTATTTTTTCTGTAATTTAGATCACTTTTCTTTTGCTTGTTTACCAGTAAATATAATGTTTTGACAAAGTAGTCAGTAATTTGGATCACAGGCAAACAAGAGTAAGATCCACAATATTTAACTGATTTAATTGATATTTAAGATTTTTTCTTAATTACTTTCTTATCAATTAGTAATTGAGCTTAATTAAGATTGTGACCGTAGAAATACTTAGAGAATCAAACAAATTAGCTCGATTGACTAGCAATATTTGTAGCGTTCAAGCGATCGCCAATCTAAGAGTCAAGATCGGCAAACAGCAAATATTTCAATTACCAAAGCAGTTTTGAGCTTCGCATCCATTAACTGATACATTCAGATCACGGCTATTTAGCCAGCAGCATTTAATTTCAATTGCAGACAGTAGTAAAACGATGAATAATTTATTACAGGGTTTAAATATCTATCTAATTGGCATGATGGGTTCGGGAAAAACCACTGTTGGCCAACATCTGGCTCAAAGTATGAACTATCGCTTTATTGATACCGATCGAACTATTGAAGCGATCGCTAAAAAACCAATCCCAGCTATTTTTGAACAGTCGGGGGAAACGAGTTTTCGCGAGTTGGAAACTCAGGTTTTGGGTGAACTGTCGGTTTACACCCGTACAGTAATTTCGACTGGAGGGGGCATCATTCAAGAGCAAATGAACTGGAGTTATCTACGACACGGTTTGGTTGTTTGGCTAGATGTAGATTTAGAGATATTAAAAAAAAGGGTCGCCCAAGATCAAAATCGACCATTGGCTGACAAACTAGAATCATTGTTAAACCAACGCCGTCCTTTGTATGCTCAGGCGGATTTGCAAGTTTCTCCTGGACTAGAACAGTCTCCTCAAGAAGTAGCGGCCCAGATTGAGCAACTGATACCTTCTATACTCAAATCCCAGGTGCAGCTAAATAACTAGATAACTAAAGACTTTAATTCTGCAAAATTTTCACAATTTCATGATTAACGACAGCGAATATTTCAAAGAATCAGCAGCTACCCGCGTCCGTATTCTGAGTGAAGCTTTGCCCTATATTCAGAAATTTGCCAACCGAACGATCGTTATCAAATACGGGGGGGCTGCCATGAAAGATAGTAGTCTCAAGGAAAAGGTAATTAACGATATTGTGTTTCTGGTTAGTGTTGGGGTGCGCCCTATAGTGGTTCATGGTGGTGGCCCCGAAATTAATACCTGGCTCCAGAAACTGAATATTGAGCCTGAGTTTAAAGACGGGTTGCGAGTAACTGACTCACTAACTATGGACGTAGTAGAGATGGTTTTAGCAGGTAGGGTTAATAAAGAATTAGTCTCTTTGATTAATCGCGCAGGGGCTAAAGCAGTTGGACTATGCGGTAAAGATGCTAACTTAATTCAGGCGCGCCCTGTGGGTAAAGAAGGTGTAGGTTTTGTGGGGGAAGTTGCCAGCGTTGATACAGGACTAGTCGAATCTTTAGTTAGTAGCGGATATGTACCGATTATCTCTAGTGTTGCTGCGGATGAGAATGGTCAAGCCTATAACATTAACGCCGATACTGTAGCGGGAGAAATTGCCGCATCATTACAGGCGGAAAAGCTGATTCTCTTAACTGATACAGCAGGAATTTTATACGACTATCACGATCCCTCAACTCTACTCAACAAGCTAGATATTCAGAAGGCAAGGGAGCTAATTAGTGAAGGAATTGTTTCAGGGGGAATGATTCCTAAAGTTTCTTGCTGTGTGCGATCGCTTGCCCAAGGAGTAAAAGCGGCTCATATTCTCGATGGTAGATTACCTCATTCACTACTACTCGAAATTCTGACTGATGAAGGGATCGGTTCGATGATTGTTGCCTCAGAATCGATCAGTTTATTCTATGAAAATCAGACGGGCCAATAAAGGAGCAGGACTATAAGCTATAAGCTATAAGCTTATTTACCTACCCTGCAAAACATCTATTTGACTACTTGCTCGCGAATGACGCGAATATAACCGCCTTGGTCGCTATAACTTTCGTAGGTAGAGTAGTTAGAGTGGTTAGCAGGATTAATAATAATTACTGTATCGCTTCTATCGTTGTCACGGTGGCGATCGTGATAATGTTCGTGTTCATGACCATAACCATATTCATCACTATATTCATCATATCTAGAATAGCGATCGTAATCGCTGCTACGACTGTTGGTCGGCAAAGGAATATGAGTTCTTGGTCTCAGGTTTAAAGGTATTGGTGCATTAATTTGGCTATTTACACCTACCTGAGCTAGTTTAAAGCTTTCTCTGGCTGCTTCTGGTATTGCCTGAGCAGGAGTTCCCAGGATACATCCTGTTCCTGTCAAGAGAGCGATCGCACCTAAAACCGAGCGCCAATCAAACTTAGCCCAATATTGTCCTCTCATAATCTAACCTTCGCAGCTTGAACGCAAGAGGTAAATTATTTAATAATGAGCTTAAGTAATTTCCTCTATATATTCATAGTTTAACGTGACAGTAGATAATCAAGAACAGTTTCAGCAAAAATATCAGGCAGGCAAACAAGCCATGGAAATGGGGCAATATCGCCTGAGTATTGACAACCTCGAAGCGGCTAAAGATTTGGTCGCTCCCAATTCTCGACGAGGTGGTGAGGCTCAGATTTGGCTGATTACAGCATATCAAGCAGCTAATCAAATCGACCAGGCGATCGCTCTAGCTCAAGAATTAATTACCCATCCTGATACCCAAACTCGCGAACAGGCACAGCGTATTCTCTATATTATGAAAGCGCCTAAGCTAGAGCGACCTAAAGAGTGGATGAGTGAAATTCCCGATTTGACTCAAGCAGATCGAGGCGCGTCTCGCTATGTAGGAAGCAAGAAAAAACCCGCAACATCCCCCGAAATAAAACTAGAATACTCCGCAGCAGCGCCGACTGAAACTAAAGACAATCAATTTATTTGGTTTGCCCTCAGCTTAATCGGCATAATCATTGGCAGTTTAGTCTGGCTCAGTTGATTACTGATTACTACTCGTTACTCGTTACTCATTGCTCATTGTTCACTGACAACCCCTGTGCCGAAGAACTTAGGCGGTTCATTGAGAGTATAAACGGTGGTTTCGGTGGCGATCGCCTGACGGATATAGAGGGGAGTCTGCATAATACCTAGAAGGCTTATGCCGTCGATAAAACGATAGCCTCCAGTGGTTTTTGCTTGGAGTAGCCGATCGACTGATTCTGGCTGAGGTTGTAGGGCGATCGCTGACTCGGAACACATCGCAAATCCCCAGGCGCGTCCATAGGAAGGTGTGGGAGCAGATAAAGAGGTTACATTGCTAAATACTGCTTTCAAAGTATTAACCAGCCGAGCATGATCTTTTACCTCAGGGGGAGAAATAGGGCCAGCCTGCACCATGACATAGCCTCCAGGATTAAGTACTCGTTTGAGTTTGGTAAAATATTCTTTGGTAAATAAAGCAAAAGAAGGGCCAGATTCAATCGGATCGCTGAGATCGGAAATGATAATGTCCCAAGTTTCGGTTGTTGTATCTAAAACTTCTAGAGCATCAGCAATCATCAACTTTACACGGGGATCGGCAAAAGCATCTTGGTGCATTTCTGGCAGGTGCTGCTTACAGGCTTCTACCACCTCACCATCAATATCGATCATCGTTACTAACTCAATGCTGTTCCAGCGCAATACTTCGCGAATTGTCGCCCCTTCGCCACCACCTAAGACTAAGACTCTTTTGGGGTTTTGATGGGCAATCAAAGGCGGGTGGACTAAAGCTTCATGGTAGATAAATTCATCGACAGTACAGGACTGCCATTTGCCGTCTAGCACCAAGCCTTTACCAAAAGCGCCAGTTTCGACAATATACATTTCCTGATATTGTGTCTGACAATGTGCCAGAATCTTGGTTACTCCGTGAGTGTAGATGTCCCAAGGAGTAATATATTCATTGATCCAGAGATCCGCTTTTAGTTCGCTTCCAGACATATTGACAGAATTAAGAATAAAGTACAGGAAATTGAGTAATCTGAGTAATCAATACCTAATTTAATTTTTACCTGCCTTGGTTCCCGAATGGTAATTACTTATTATCTATTACTTATTTTCAAAGTTCTTAACTAAAATCCTTATCTCGCAAATTTTGGTAGCGATCAAAATTTAAGCTGTCCAATAAAATGCCTGCGATGCTTACTGTAACAACCATAATAATTCCCTGAAGCGATTTTCCATCACCAAACAAGGATTAAATATTGTGAGAATTTATTGAGAATTTATTAAGATCCGATTGATTGTCTATGAATGCTTGAACAATTCATATATATATATGTATATTTATGTGTATGACGATCAGAATTCTTCTTGCAGACGACCAGTTTTTGATTCTTGAGGGTATTAAAGCAATCTTAGAACCAGAGCCTGAGATTGAAATAGTTGGTACGGCTCAAGATGGTCAAAGTGCGATCGCTTTGGTGAGAAAACTACGCCCAGATATTTTATTGCTGGATATTGAAATGCCTAAGATGAACGGTATTTTGGCAACCAAATATATCTGTAAATATTTACCTAATACTAAAATAATTGTCTTAACCAGTCATAAAAGCCAAGACTATATTGCTGAGACTTTGTTGGCTGGTGCTTCGGGTTATCTGTTGAAAGATAATTTGATTAAGGATCTTAAGCAAGAAATTTATTCTTTTGGTCGAGGTTATTCTAGCATTAAGGCCAAATTATTAACTCGGACAGCTAAGAAAAATTCCATAGCTAATGTGCTTCAGTATCGAGAAAAAATTATCTACCTCAAAAAATACCGTAAGAATATCTATAAACCTGCTGTCAATCAGAAGCAGCGATGCCTTTATTCTAAAGGAGCGGTTTTGCGATCGCGCCAAAGTTCAAACATCCAACTAGCCAATTTAGACATTAGCAAAGCTAGTTTAGCTCCCAGATCTAAACTTTTTACTACTAAGAGAATCAGAGCGACAAATCCCAAAACCTTTAGTCTAGCAAGATTCAATCGTCGAAAATACTTGAGCAAGATTATCTGGTTATTATTAGCGATCTTCAGCATCGTGCTTTCAATCGTAATCTTTTAATTTCATCGCTTTGAAACTCAGATAATATCTGTGCGATCGCCTATATGTAGTAGACTTCTATTCAGGTTCAAAGTTTTTAACTAAAATCTTTATCTCGCCAGCTTTGGTAGCGATAAAAATTCAAGCTGTCCAATAAAATGCCCGCGATGCTTACTGTAATGCCCAAAGTAATAACGCCCTGAAGCGGTTTTCCATCACCAAACACCGCTAAAAAATGCAGCATATACTGCGATCCTTGGTTGCTTACGGCTAAAAACCCTGGAATATAGCTAATTAGAGTTAAAAAACCCAACACCGAGCCAAATAATACTACAGGTAAGGCAAAGCTCATGGAAGCAGTGAGAAACAAAGAAAGAAAAAAATGTGGCACGGCTAATAAATAGTTTCTAGAATGATTTCTAGTGAAAATATTTTTAAACAGGACTTGATTTAATTATTTAATTAATAATCCTATTTCTCTACACGATAATAGTTAAAAATTAACTATGGAGAATAATTTTAAAAATCTTAAACAAGCATAATTATTACAGCATAATCGTTACTCTTCTTGAACTTTGTAGCTAAAAATACATGTATCTCTAATCAAGTTTTGTTAGTAATTCTTGAAATCCTGAAGGTACGTGATAAGTTAAGAACTGTCTCAATTTATTACTCGATCAATATAAAACATAGCGATCATCTTAAGACTTTAAAAATAAATTAAATTAGGAGTAGTATCTTGTCTGGGAAACGTTTAGGCGATCGCCAATTAAATCAACTGCGCAATCATAGTTTTCAGCTTGATTTTCTGGAAAATCCTTTAGCTTCAGTAGTGATTGAATGCGGTAAAACTAAGGTACTTTGTACGGTAAGTATAGAAGATCGCGTACCCAAATTTTTACTTAATACTGGACAGGCTTGGTTGACGGCGGAGTATCGGATGTTACCAGGAGCGACCAACACTCGCCATGCACGGGAATTAATGAAACTTTCAGGACGAACTCAAGAGATTCAACGGTTGATTGGACGTAGTTTGCGCGCAGCAATTAACCTCAAAGGATTAGGCGAAAGAACTATTACAATCGATGCAGATGTGCTTCAGGCTGATGCGGGGACTCGTACCGCTGCTATTACAGGTAGCTATGTCGCCTTAGCTCATGGGATTAATAAATTGATCGCAGCAGGAGAGTTAAGAAAATCTCCTTTAATTGAACCTGTGGCTGCGGTATCTGTTGGCTTAATTGATGGTGAAGCTTATTTAGATTTAGACTATCCCGAAGACGTAAAAGCAGATGTAGATCTCAACGTGGTGATGAATGGCAAGCTGGAGCTAATTGAAATTCAGGGAACAGCAGAATCTCATAGTATGACGCGATCGCAATTAAACAAAATGTTAGACTTAGCCGAAACAGGAATTAAAGAATTATTAGCAGCACAACAGGAAGCGTTAAATGAAAATTAATCAGACCAAATCAATTAGTGTTTGGGACTATAAACCTGGATGGTGTCAGCCTTGGTCAATTATTCTCACAGGAATAACGATTGTTGCGGGTAGCTGGCTAGTTTTGCACAATATCTGGATTACCATTGCCATTTCTCTGCCAGTTGTTGCTTGGTGGGTCTATTTTTTGCTAATTTATCCCAAAGCATTCGCCGAATACATCGCCTCCCAGCAAACTACTGTAAATTTGGATACCTAGAGAATGTCTGGAAAGTGGTGTTGCAATACTTCTTGGATAAGCCTCAATTTACTACCTACTACCTGAATAAAAACCCATCAATAACAAAGCCTAAACGAAAAGTATTGTACCATCTCCCGCGACACAATCCCAGGCTTCCACTTCAGCCTGAAATTCAGGATCTTTTTCTAACTCCGCGTAATCTTCCTCTAACTCTTTTTGAAAGTCTTTTTTTCTTTGAGCTTCAACTAATTTTTCAATAAATGCACTGCGATTGTCCGTATGACTATCTAAATACTCTAAAGAGCGATCGCTTATACTTATACTTATTTTTGGCATTGGTTCTACTATTTAGTATGACCTTATAATCATAATAATTTTAGTATGACCAAGTAGTCAGAAAAAGAAGAGGAGTATAGTTATACCAGGGCTATTTCATTCTTATATATCCAGAGAATACATTCTCTGTCTAAGTACATTAAGTCCGTTTAAACGGACTTGAATTTTAAGCCAAGAAATTTATTTCTTGGTTCACTACAGTTAGAACGAAATAGCCCTGATAGTTAGGCTCTGCATAGCATAAGCGATCGCTCTAGCTAGAAACTAGAAACGGAGCAACTAACTGTCCAATATTTCCAATACTGCTTTGGAGTTCAACTTATTTTTAAACCAAATTAATTTATTCGGTAAATCGGTAAATTTAACCCCTGCTTTGTCTAGATTAAGTCTTTCGGAAACAGCGAGAATCAGGTTATCAGTATCACCATTACGAACCTGATAGAATTTTTTTTGTAAATATTCTGGTCGCCAATAACCGACTATTTCAAGCAAATATTCTCTACCGTCAGGATGCACGATCCGAAAGTCGGGAATCATCACACTACCAGGTAAGGGAATCAGATCTACTTCCCTTTCTAAGCGCCATTCAGTGTTAGTTTTTGCCCAGCTTTTGGCAAAGGAGGCTTCAAGCATACTGTCATAAGGTTTGCCTGGGGGATAATGGGAAACCAGCTCACAGCGATCGCTAGTTAAGACGAATTTACCTGTTTTGGTATTACCCGAATATTGATCGCGGTTTTGCAACTTTGCCTGGAGACTCCATTTTGTAACATGCAGCAAGGCAGGAATCATTTTCGCTAAGGCTAGTCCATAACGTGTGCTGGCTTTAAATAGACTAGCAGGGCCATCCATCGTTAGGGTAAACCCAGTATCGGCATCTCCTTCGATGTATGCCATCAGTTGAAACAGCTTGATGTAGCGAAACAAAAGCTTATATTCCCCAGGATCGTTACGGTGAGCATTAATAACGACACTGCTAGCACGATAGAAAACGCCCTGTACTTGGGATAAATTGTAGCGATGGAGCAGAGATTCAGCTACAGGTGCTTCAAACTGAGTTAAAATCCGATTTTCCAGCAAGTCTGCATATAATCCTGTTTCAATTTCCTGGCGAGACACAGGACGTTTTAATTCATCCGCTAAAGAGTGAGCAATAATTTCTAAAGTATCACTGCGCCGATCTGGTAAGGCTGAGGTTTTAGCTGCTTGGGCGAACACTCTTTGCCTCAATGCCAAAGGTTCAAGGGGACTGATGATTTCAAACGTAGAGAAGGTATTGCGGAGTATATGAGCTAAACCCCTTTTAAGTCGATAATCTGGACTGTCCCCTTCTAACTCCAATAAACGTCGATCTAATTCTCCCTGAGTTTGACCAACACAGTCTTGAAAACAAGCAATAATTTCCGTGGCGATCGCTAAATTGCGGTTATCGATTCCTAACTTTTTGGGTACTATTGTCTCCCCATTAAGTTTATATATAAGTAAGTCGCTTTTTAGCATCAAAGAATTTTAGTTAACATTTGGTAAAATGTATCAGTCTTTAGAATGTCGTCCAGATAGCTATCGAGAATGGTATCAAAGAGGCAATCAGCTTCGTGCAGAAGGTTTTTACCATGAAGCCTTAACTAGCTATGAACGGGCTTTAAATTATCAACCTAGTGACTATTGGTCATGGTATCGCAAAGGGGTCGTCCTCGAAGCTTTAGGCTATTACCATGAAGCAATCGATAGTTTTACTCAAGCTTCGACAATTGAGCCAAATAACTACTGGTCATGGTACGAACAGGGATGCATTCATTTTACCGAATTTGGTCAATACGAGCAGGCGATCGCCTGTTTTAACCAGGCTTTGAAACTGCGCCCTCAAGACTATTGGGCTATTTACCGTCTAGGAGAAGCTTATCGTCACCTAGAACAGTATGACCAAGCCTTAGATTACTACAATCAGGCTTTGAAATTACGTCCTGATGATTTTTGGGCTTATTATCGTCGTGGAGAAGCACTACAGTACTGGGGAAAACTAGAGGAGGCATTGCAAAGCTATCAGCAAGCTTCAAGTCTTGAGCCAAATGATTATTGGGCATGGTATCAGCAAGGGATTATCTACCAGCAATTATCACAGTTTGACCAAGGGATTAGTTGTTATCAGCGGGTATTAGATTTAGAGCCAAAATCCGCTTGGGTATGGTATCAACAAGCTTGTTGTTATGCTGAATTAAAGAACAGAAATTGGGCAATTATCTGTTTAGAAAAAGCGATCGATCTTTACCCCGTAAAATATCTAGAGTTAGCAGCTAATGAGCCTTTCTGGTCAGATTTTCGTCGCCAACAGGGTTTTCAGCTGTTGATTACCAATAAAAGTCGCAGATATGGTGTCCCCACGGCATAATTGAGCTAAAGAGTTTTTATAGCCCTACAAAATTAGATTAGGACATTAATAGTGATCGGCTCTTAAGCAGAAGGTAGAAGGTAGAAGGTAGTATTTCAAAAAGATCCCAAAGTTTTTATGTGTGGCTATCAGAGCTAATGACTAATTACTCTTAAATTAAGCGTCTAGTTGAGTTATCCTTAACTTATTTATTTTTTAAGAAGATATCAAAATATCTTTGTATTTTGATGAATAATCAAGTCTGCACTAAAATTAAACTGTGAAGGGAAAAATCTTAGGCTCTCGTTATCAAGTTTTAGAATATATCGCTGAAGGCGGGTTTGGCAGAACATATCTAGCGCAAGATACCCAACTTCCGCGCAAAGATCTCTGTATCGTCAAGCAACTTGCTCCTAGCTTTAATGCTCCTAAACTCCTGACGATCGCCCGACGCTTATTTAAGTCAGAAGCCACAGCACTCCATAGCTTGGGCCATCATCCACAAATTCCTAAGCTTTTAGCTTATTTTGAGGAAGAGGAGAAATTTTATCTAGTCCAGCAATATATTCCAGGTCAAACCTTAGACAAGGAAATCACTTCAGCCAACGTTTGGTCAACAGATCAAGTTGTCGAGTTGTTGAAAGACTGTCTCAATATTCTGCGATTTATTCACGATCGAGGAGTAATTCATCGCGATCTCAAGCCTGCCAATTTAATTCGTCGTAATAGCGATCGCAAAATTGTATTAGTTGACTTTGGGACAGTAAAAAACATTTTGCAGGGGCAAAGTAGTATAGCTGGGTTAACCGTATCTGTAGGAACACAGGGTTATATGCCAATTGAACAGGCAAGGGGTAAACCTCGCGCTAGTAGCGATCTATACGCTTTGGGCATGATCGGTATTCAGGCTCTTACAGGTGTCAAACCACTGAATTTGGAAGAAGACGAAAACGGCGAAATTATCTGGTCACACTTAGTTGATACTAAACCTGAACTAATTAAAATACTCACTAAAATGACGCGGTATAACTATATGGAGCGCTATTCTTCAGCGCAATCTGTTTTAGATGATTTAAATAGCTGTTTTCCCGACGTCTCACAGTCTTTACCAGCCGCCATCAACCAAGCAGTGAGCAAACCTTTCTTAGCCCAGAATCAAAGGGTTGAGCATAGTATTTATGAAGATCCCAATGCTTTGCCTGGTATCCGTTCGATCGCTCTGGTGGCTCATCGTTCTCCTCCAGTTAAACCCAAACGATCCCAACAGAAGCTGGTCAAAATAACTTTAATAGTTGTAGCTATTGCTGGTGGCATTTATCTATTGCTGCAACAATTACTCCTCAAACCCTCTCCAGATGCTTCCCCTGGCAAAGTAACACCCGAAACTAGCCTGAATAACTAAAGCGTCGTTTGCTGCCGAAAATAAGTAATATGTAAGGCGATCGCGATGTGATTAGTCATATTTCCTCCGATATAGCCTTGCACTTGCTTAATTTACAACCAGAGGAAGAGCGTTACATTACTGATATTTTGCTTTGATGATAATAAATAATTTATTGATCTTAATTGATTTTAATTATGACTTATCAACAGTTAGAAGAATTACCCAGTGAAGTAACAGAAAAACTTCCCAAACACGGACAGCAATTATTTATGGCTGCCTATAATGCTGTTTCCGAAAACGGCATGAATGAGGAAAATGCGACCCAAGTAGCTTGGAATTCAGTTAAAAATAGTTATCAACAAGATCGAGACGGTAACTGGATTTCAATCGAAAATTCCCAAGCAGATCGAGGCAACATTATGGGTACAGATCTAGATACCCAAGATCCGATTGGTAATCGTCAAAATAACACTGGCACAATGCGTGGAGGCTAAACGCCATAGGCTATACACCTAAATGTTTTAGTCGCTAAAAATTTTAGCCTAGTCAAAAATAAAAACTCAAAAATTAATGATGGATAACCAAGATAAAAAAGTAGTTGTCAGACACGATCCCGATGATGCTGAAGCAGGAAAAGGCGCTCCTGGCAATCAAGTAGGAGTGCAGTTAGCACAGTCAGTAGATGTTAACGATCCTGAAGCAATAATTCCTTCTGGTGCAGATCCAGAAAAAGATATAGAGCAAATAGAAGCTTTTGCCGAACAAGAAGAAGATACTGGCATAAGCACTACTGAAGGCTATGTTATCGATGAATCTGGTCGTTTAGACAATTTTGCAGTTGAACCAGAAATGTACGTAGAAGATAAATAGCAAGAGGCTTTGCTCCTAGCTATAAGCTATAAGCCTAGATCATAAAGTTTATAGCTTTTTGATCAAAATTTAATCAATTCGGCTTGCTCACGCAGCCGTTTTTTTTGATCCTAAATCTGATTCTCAAAAATAACTTTGTGGTCAGCAGTTGAATTTCGCTGAAACTCTATTACCCATTATCCATTACTCATTACCCATTAGCTGTTAAACTTCAATACTCAAGACAAGGTTAAAATTAAGGGGTGTAATATTAGTAATTATCAACACTTAATGCTAAATTCACGATGTTGGCATTTTAATATAGCTATAGGAATTCAATATGGTTGGTCAAATTTCCAATTCAGAAGCAAACATTAACCAAGCTGAGGATGAGTTAATTAAAGACAACTCTACCCATCAAGAAGTGATTGAAACGGTAATTTCTAGTCTCGATCAGGACAATACAGCGATGGTAAGTCACACGGATGAGGGTACTGTCTGGAAGTTTACCTATGGCAGTGTCGAAGTTTTTGTTCAGCTTACTGGAGAAAGCGAAAATGATTTATTAACGGTTTGGTCAAGCTTATTGCGACTTCCTGCTCGTGATGAGCCTGGATTAATGCGTCGTTTGTTAGAAATGAATTGGACTGGCACTTTTGAAACCTGCTTTAGTATTCATGATGACAAGGTAATGATCTCAGCACAACGCACCGTAGCGGATATGTATCCTGGAGAAATTTCTCGCTTAATTACTCTTGTCGCCAATCTTGCAGATGATAATGATGATCTGTTAAAAGCAGAATTCGGTGGCTCATAAATTTAGCCTGGAATGAAGTTATGTAGTTCAAATAATCCTAATTTGCTGACAATAGTAGGGTAAATGTAAAGAAAAGTGCCAGGATATCAGTTAAGCTAACTAGTCTTTGCGACACTAGATAACATCCTTTGGGGTGCAATGTCGAAATATCTTGAGTTTGAATTAATTTGAATTAAATGGAATTAGCAGCGAGAGCAAATTACGTATCGGCTTCTGTTACCTTAGCAATTTCTGCCAAAGCTAAAGAAATGCAAGCTAAGGGAATTGATGTTTGTAGCTTTAGTGCAGGAGAGCCAGATTTTCCCACCCCTAAACATATTTGTGAAGCTGCTAAAACTGCCATCGACGAAGGTAAAACTCGCTACGGTGCTGCTGCGGGAGAATTAAAATTAAGACAAGCGATCGCCAAAAAATTAGAGCAAGATAATAATCTGCACTATGAACCAGAGAATATCATTGTGACTAATGGCGGTAAGTTTTCTTTATATAACCTGATGCAAGTCTTGATTGAGCAAGGAGACGAGGTGATTATCCCTGCTCCTTACTGGTTAAGCTATCCAGAAATGGTCAAGTTGGCTGATGGTACTCCCGTAATTGTTGATACCTTAGCTGAGAACAACTATAAAATTACTGCCGAACAGTTAGATCGGGCAATTACGCCCAAAACCAAGCTGTTTGTCTTGAATTCTCCCTCGAATCCGACGGGAATGGTTTATTCTCCAGCAGAAATTCGAGCTTTGGCTCAGGTAATTGTGGAACGAGATATCTTGGTTGTCTCCGATGAGATTTATGAAAAAATTATTTATGATGATGTCGAACATCTGAGTATTGGTTCAATCGATGAGTCAATCTTTGCCCGCACTATTGTCAGTAGTGGTTTTGCCAAAAGCCATTCGATGACGGGGTGGCGCGTAGGATATACCGCAGCTCCCCTAGAAATCATTAAAGCAATGACAAAAATTCAAAGTCATAGCACTTCTAATGTTTGCACCTTTGCTCAATATGGCGCGATCGCTGCTTTAGAAGCATCTCAGGCATGTGTGCAAGAAATGTTAACAGCCTTTGCTCAACGTCGCAACTATATGTATCAGGCGATTAACGATATTCCTCAGTTGAGTTGTCCTAAACCCGATGGTGCTTTTTATCTTTTTGTCGATATATCTAAAACGGGTAAACAATCTCTTGCCTTCTGCCAAGAACTACTCGAAACTAAACAGGTTGCTGTAATCCCTGGTATTGCTTTTGGTACCGATAACTGTATCCGCTTGTCCTACGCTACCGATCTCGATACGATCGAGGAAGGGATTAGAAGACTCGCAGAGTTTGTCAAGTGATAATTTAACCCGATAAGCATCTATAATCGTGATAAAAGTTTACCAATCTTTAACATATGATCGGTAACTTAAATAAAATGAGCATTTTTGCTTATAATCAGGACAGGGTTTGTTACGTATCTTAGTTTTTTGTGTTAAGCCAAATTACACGAGCGTTTTATTACCAAAAATAAATATCCACCATATTTTTTTAATATGCCAAGAATACTAGTAATTGACGACGATCCCGCAATCTCTGAATTAGTCTCGATCAACCTAGAGATGGCTGGTTATGACGTTAATCAGGCGGAAGACGGCATCAAGGGACAAGCTTTAGCAGTGCAGCTACAGCCAGACTTAATTATGCTCGATCTAATGTTGCCTAAAGTTGACGGCTTTACAGTTTGTCAAAGGTTGCGCCGTGACGATCGCACGTCCGACATTCCAGTTTTAATGTTAACTGCTTTGGGACAAACCCAAGATAAGGTGGAAGGTTTTAATGCTGGTGCAGATGATTATCTAACTAAGCCTTTTGAAGTGGAGGAAATGTTAGCTAGAGTTAGAGCTTTACTGCGTCGTACCGATCGCATTCCTCAAGCTGCCAAGCACTCTGAAATTCTCAATTTTGGGCCTTTAACTCTAATTCCTGAGCGTTTTGAAGCGATTTGGTTTGAAAGAACAGTTAAACTAACTCACCTGGAGTTTGAATTGCTGCATTGTCTTTTGCAACGTCATGGTCAAACTGTCGCTCCACCAGAGATACTTAAAGAAGTATGGGGTTACGATCCTGACGATGATATTGAAACCATTCGGGTGCATATTCGCCATTTAAGAACTAAGTTAGAACCAGATCCTCGCCATCCCAACTATATTAAAACGGTTTACGGTGCAGGATATTGCCTGGAACTTCCTAGCACTGAACAAATATTAGTTCAAGAAGACAAGGTTACGGCTTAGTCAAAAGAGAGTCGGTGGTACCAAGTGCTAATCACTAAACTGATAGTAAATTGCCGTTCAAGCAAAATATCGACTTTTCTTTACTCTCAACCTTCTAATTAATTTGAGCTACCTATTTAACCTTGGCATCAGCAGTTGCGCTTTTATTGATTAGGTAATCCGCACCAGTCGTATCTTTACCTACATAAACAGAACGATCTATTTCCCCAAGACGATTAATAGGCCAAAAACGAAACACTGCTTTACCAATAATATTTTGGCGCGGAACAAAACCCCAGTAACGACTGTCATAGCTATCGTTGCGATTATCACCCAACACTAAATAAGATTCAGCAGGCACAATTTCTGGCCCCCATTGATAATTTGATCGAGCTTCAAGATAATTTTCTGTTAGGGGAATATTGTTAACCAAAACCCGACCATTTTTGATCTCAACTTTATCTCCAGGCAACCCGATAACTCGTTTAATGAAAGCCTGATGGTAATTCTCTTGTTGTAATGTAGGGGGGGGATTAAAAACTACAATATCGCCTCGTTTAGGATCGCTAAAATCGTAACTAATTTTGTCGATAATTAGGCGATCGTCGATTTGCAAAGTAGGTAACATCGAGCCTGAAGGAATATAACGCGCTTCAGCAATAAAGGTGCGAATTCCAAATGCCAAAAATAAGCTTAGTCCCAAAGTTTTAATATTTTCAATCCAAATGTTTTCAGGCTTTGATCGACGATTTAACTGTTTTTTAGCTGTGGGCATAATTAAAAATTTGCATAATTTTACCTAAGTTTAGCTAGATTAAATGTCGCTGCTATGTCAATTTGATAGTAATCTTGTGGCACAAATTTTATAGCCGTACAAAGTTAGCGGCGCGTTTTGAGTATACCACAAGGGTACAACGTGAAGATTCACACTCATTTGCCCTAAAGGATTCCCTACGGTCACGAAGCTTATGCTAAAGCACTAGCTACGCGTCGTCCTTTAGGAAAAGCCGCCGCAGATTAGGACATCAATAGTAATCGGCTCGTAAATAGCGCAAAGCAGTAGTAGGATAAGAGATGAAACTTTTCAGTTTCCTTACTGTAGTTTCAAAAGGCGAATGCTTTCAATAATTAAAATTGCTGCCCACACCATAATACTTAGCCCAGTCGCCGCCGCTGCAATATCTTTAATGACTCCGATACGCTTATTGTGCTTAGGTTCTACAAAATCGCACAAAACTTCGATCGCACTGTTAAACAATTCAGAAATTAGCATCAATCCCATAGCTAACAAGATCAAGCTGATATCTACCCACTGACGCAAGAAAAAAGAACCGCTTAAAACGGGTATAGATAAAATTACTTTGTAAGCAACACTAAAATCAGTCACTACCGCAACATGAAGACCTGAGAGGATGACTTTTAGCTTGCGTACGGGATGATAGCCAGTGGCGCGAAATTTGTTAGTCATGAGCAAATAATTTTTTAAAGAAGCTGAACTAATCTTACAAGTTAAATATAATTAATTGCCAAAATATTCAACATACACTGCTGTATTGACAGTCGTGTTTTTTTTATTTAGACTAAAAACATACATTGCTGTATGGAAACAAAGAATTGACTCTCACAAAAGCAGACTGGATTAATGCAGGATGGGTATTGATGGCAAATCAAGGGGTTGCAGCCGTCAAAGTAGAAGTATTAGCACATCAACTAGAGGTTAGTAGAGGTAGTTTTTATTGGCATTTTAAAAATCGCCGAGAATTACTGGAAGAAATCTTAAAACGTTGGGAAACCGAAACTTTATGGCTCATAGAGGAATCGCAAAAAGAAACTACTCCAGAAGCTCGGCTAATTAAATTGTTTGCCTTGGGAGAAGAATTGTGTCACCTACCAGATCCCGAAGCAGCTATTTTTACTTGGGCAAATCAAGAACCCATCGTACAAGAGCGTGTACGTATTGTCGAAACTAGACGAGTTGATTATCTAAATCAACTATTGCAAGACTATGGTTTTGATGAAACAGAAGCCAGACACAAAGCAGAAATTGGCTATTTTGCCTTTATGGGCTTCTGGGAGCGTAGTGAAAGAGACAAAAAATTCGATCTCAGCATGAAAGATTTTGGCAAATTTTTGCTCGATTTATTGTTGTCTCCCATCAAAGAAAGAAAATCTAATTATTGATTAATTATTGATTATTGCTAAAAAAATTATGGATAGACTACACAAGTTACCGTTAAATAATAAATTAATCATTGCTCTTTGTTTAGCGGGTTTGGCACTGGCAGGTGTGACCACTATCTATAGTGTTAGTCAAACAGCTACCGAAGAAGAAACTGAAGTCATCAAACCTCAACCCATAAGAGCTGTGACAGCTTTAGGGAGGATTGAACCCCAAGGAGAAATGATTCAACTTGCACCCTCTCCAGACTTAGGAGGGTCGAAAATATCGCAGTTACTAGTAGAAGAAGGCGATCGCGTCACGGCAGGAGAAACTATTGCTTTGTTGGATAACCATAGACGTGCCAATGCAGCTTTAAAGGTAGCACGCCAAGAAGTAAAGGTAGCACAGGCAGATTTAGACATTATTAAAGCGGGAGCAAAACGAGGAGATATCAATGCACAGGTAGCAAATCTTCAACGGTATAAAGCCGAGTTAGAAGGAGAAATAGTCGCCAATGAGGCAGAAGTAGCTCGCTTACAAGCTCAACTAAGTACCGAAAGGTTAGAAAAGCAAGCCACAATAGAGCGTTTGCAGGCAGAATTACGTAATGCAACCAGCGAATTTAAACGCTATCAACAATTAGCGCAACAGGGAGTCATCTCCGCATCAGATTTGGATTCTCGCCGTCTTACCTTAGATACAGCAACCACAGCAGTAGCTGAAGCTCAAGCCAGTTATAATCGCACTCGAACCACTTTACAACAACAAATCAATCAAGCTCAAGCGATCGCTCTACAAAACAAAAATACGCTGCAACAGCAAATTAGCGCAGCAGAAGCAACTTTAGATAGTGTTGGTGAAGTCAGAGATGTAGATGTGATCAAAGCACAGGCAGAGTTGGATAAAGCGATCGCCACTTTGCGCCAGGTAGAAGAAGACTTAGAACTTACCAAAGTCAAAGCACCGAGCGACGGACAAATTATTAAAATCAATGCTTATCCAGGAGAAGAAGTCGGTGATGACGGGATCGTAGAATTTGCTCAAACCAGCAAAATGATGCTTGTTGCGGAAGTTTACGAAAGCGATATTGGCAAAGTTAAAGTCGGACAAACTGCCAGCATCACCAGTGAAACAGGCGCATTTACCGAAGAACTTACAGGAGAAGTCCGTCAAATCGGCTTAAAAATTGGCAAACAAGATGTCCTCAGTACCGATCCTGCTGCGGATGTCGATAGCAGAGTTGTGGAAGTCGAAATACATTTCGATCCTGAAACTAGTAGCCGTGTCTCTCATCTGACCAATTCTAAGGCGATCGTCAAAATTAATTTGTAATCAGTAATCAGTAATCAGTAATTAGTAATGAAAATCCCTCTCTCTTGGTTACAGTTAAGTCATGAAAAATCGCGATTGCTAATTGCTTTAGCGGGTATTGGTTTTGCAGATATGCTCATGTTTATTCAGCTAGGTTTTCAGGCAGCTTTGTTTGATAGTACTGTTACTTTTCACAAAGCACTGACAGGAGATATATTTCTCATGAGTCCACAATCTGATGCTTTGGGCTTTACCAAAACTTTTTCAGAAAGACGTTTATATCAGTCTTTAGCAGTTGACCAAGTAGAGTCAGCAGTGCCAATTTATCTTAATTTTGGCTCTTGGAAAAATCCGATTAAGCGTAACACCCGCACTATTTTAACGATCGCTTTTAATCCTGCCCAAAATCCTGTAAAGTTCCCAGGTATTCAACAAAATATTGACCAAATCAAATTACCAGACGTAGTTTTATTTGACGATAGTTCGCGAGTAGAGTTTGGCCCAATTCCTGATTTATTAGCCCAAAATAAAGTGGTAAAAGCTGAAGTTGATTCTCGCAAAGTAACTGTGGGAGGAATATTTACGATGGGAGCTTCTTTTGCTGCTGATGGCAATATTCTGACGAGTGATACTAATTTTTTGCGCCTATTTCCCGATCGCCAAAAGGGATTAATTGATATGGGAATTATTAATCTCAAACCAGGAGCAAATTTAGAGTCTGTCAAAGCAACTCTAGAAGCTAAACTACCAAAAGATGTCGAGATTTTCGACCGAGAAGAATTTATTCAAAACGAAATATCCTATTGGCAAAATGCCACGGCGATTGGGTTTATTTTTACTCTCGGCACAGCGATCGGTTTTGTCGTGGGAATAGTTATTGTCTATCAAATTCTTTATACAGATGTTGCTAATCATTTACCTGAATATGCCACCCTCAAAGCAATGGGGTATAAGGATAGCTATTTTGTAGTTTTAGTCTTTCAAGAAGCAATTATCTTAGCTGTATTAGGATTCCTGCCTGGTTATTTGATTGCTACAGGCTTATATAGTTTGGCAGCAGGAGCAACCGCTTTACCTCTAGCCATGACAGCCAATCGAGCTATCACAGTCTTAATTCTAACTGTCATAATGTGTTGTGCTTCAGGTACTGTTGCTGTGAGGAAATTGAGCGCAGCCGATCCCGCAGATATTTTTTAGTTAATTGTTAATCGATGAATAACATCCCATCAACCATCAACCATCAACCATCGACAACCAACCAAGTTGTTAATATACACAACCTCAATCATTTCTTTGGGGAAGGAAAATTAAAAAAACAAATTTTATTTGATATTAATTTAACTCTTAATTCAGGAGAAGTAATTATTTTAAAAGGGCCTTCTGGTTCAGGTAAAACCACTTTGCTAACTTTAATGGGAGGATTACGATCGGCCCAATCAGGTAGTTTGCAAGTATTTGGGGAAGAATTAGTCGGGGCGAAAAAAAATAAACTGGTACAAACTAGAAAAAATATTGGCTATATTTTTCAAGCACATAATTTATTGGCTTCCTTGACAGCAAAACAAAATGTCCAGATGTCATTAGAGCTACATCATGGCATCAAAACCACAGAAATAGAACAAAGAGCGATCGCCTTATTAGAAGCCGTAGGTTTAAGCGATCATATTAATTATTATCCTCAAAATCTCTCTGGGGGACAAAAACAACGAGTGGCGATCGCTCGTGCTTTGGTTTCTCATCCCAAAATGGTACTGGCAGATGAACCCACCGCCGCTTTAGATAGTAAGTCGGGTAGGGATGTAGTGGAGTTAATGCAGCAGCTAGCTAGGGAACAAGGCTGCACTATTTTAATTGTGACTCACGATAATCGTATTTTGGATGTAGCTGATCGCATCGTGGAACTAGAAGATGGCAAAATTATTTTAGATAGCAAACAGTAAGCTGTTCATCATTTAATTTGCTTGTTATGCCTGACTGGGAGACTGAGTGACTTGGAGACTAGGAGTCCTAAAGGATTCACTAAAATAATAGCTTCGCGTCCGTCTTTGCGTCTTTGAGCCTTTGCGCGAGACTTACTATTAAGTGCAACTTTAAACTATTGTATTAAAGAGATGACGGATTGATCCGCAGCTAGCAAAGCACTACCATAAGCTGCCTCAGTATAATTTGCCGAGCTAACTGATACTTGAAGATGTCGCTGGCGAATTTTCTGCCAAGTCAGGTTTTTCGCTCCCCCTCCTGCTGTGTAAACACGAGTTAATCGATCGGCACCGAGGCTTTGCAATTTTTGATAGCCTAACTTTTCAATACGGGAAATACTCTCTAATAAACCATGAAGAAATTCTCTGGGTTCGCGGGGACGAGGTTCTAACTGGGGAAGTAAATTAGGATCATTGATGGGAAAGCGATCGCCTGGCTCGATTAAGGGATAATACTCCAGAGGACTAGCAATATTGGGATTGATTTGCCCAGAAAGTTGTTCTAGCTGCTCGTTACTAAAGAAATGCTGGAGTACAGCGCCACCTGTATTAGAAGCACCGCCAGTCAACCATAATTTTCCTAGTTTATGGCTATAGATCCCAAATTCAGCAGCAGTAACTTTGGTACGACTCAATAATTTTAAAACCAAAGTAGAGCCAAGGGATGTAACGGCTTCTCCTGGTTGGTTAGCACCACTAGCCAGAAATGCAGCAATACTGTCCGTTGTACCAATCTTAACGATACAGTTGGGCGGTAAATTTAAACGCTGATTAGTCTCACTTAACACTCCCACAGACGCACCAGGAGCTAAAACCTGGGGATAAAGATGACTAAAAGGTAAATCTCGTAACCACTGGGGATAACGCAGATCATCTACGTCGTATCCCAACTTCAGAGCATTGTGATAATCGCTGATACCTAACTTACCGTGGAGCAAATAAGCCAACCAATCAGCCTGATGTAGTAAATAATGAGCTTGCTTAAAGTAAGGCTGTTCACTCCACCAAATTAATTTTGCCAGACTGGAAGTGGCGCTAATTACCACATGATTATTAGGAGCGATCGCTTTAACCCGCTCTAACACTGCTTGTCCTCTAGAGTCATTGTATAGAAGAGGTTCGGTGATGGGTTTACCCACAGCATCACATAGTAATACGGTAGAAGAAGTTCCGTTAATAGCGATCGCCTGAATATTTTCCCTAACCTTAACGGGTATCTGAGTAATCAACTCAAATAAAGTATCTTGCCAAACCTGAGCTAATTGATGTGAGGGAATACTACCAAAACTAAATTGCTGAGTGTCAATAATGTTTTTTTGGCGATCGATTGCGATCGCTCTGGCTCCAGAAGTCCCAAAATCAATACCAAGATAGCAATTCATTTTATTGTCTGTAGGACATTTAAAAAATCTCACCTAAATCCAAAACAAACCCAGGTAAAACACCGTCTCCTAATAGAGTCCGAGGATTATTTAAAACTTCTACCTGCTTGCCTGGGCGATATATTTCTACTGTTTTAGCGGCTGGCTCAATTAACCAACCAAGCTGGACACCATTATCAATATATTCCTGCATCTTCCCTTGTAGATCTTCATAGCGCTGATTTTTCAGATCGCTAGGACTAACTAATTCAATCACAAAATCGGGAGCAAGGGGAGGAAAACCATCTTGTTGCACTTGAGTGAGCTGATTCCATCGTTCTAATCTAATCCAACTAACATCTGGACTTCTTCTCGCACCATTGGGTAAAACAAAAATTGTCGAAGAATCAAAAGCTTTTCCTAATTTAGTCTGACGATTCCAAATACCAAAATCTAAATATAGATTAAAGTTTTTTCCTCCCGCTGTACCGTCAGTAGGACTCATAATAATCAATTCTCCATCTTTGGTTAACTCCATTCGCGCTACTTGTTCGGCGTATGCTAGTTGCTCAAATTGTTCTGGAGTTACCCTAAATCCTTTGGGTATGGAAATCGCTTCCATTGTTTTGCTTACTCAATCTTTTCAGTTACCATTTTAAATCTTAAACAATCATGATAATTCAGATTATTCTGGCGGATTTAACAAATTTGTATGAGCAAGATTAACTAACTAATTAAGCATGGCGATCAAAAAATATCATTTAAATCTAGAGTAAATCCAGGTAAAACATCTTCCCCTGATAAAGTTTGCGGATTATTTAAAACTTCTACCTGTTTGTCTGGGCGATATATTTCTACTGTTTTAGCGGCTGGCTCAATTAACCAACCAAGCTGGACATCATTATCAATATATTCCTGCATCTTCCCTTGTAGATCTTCGTAGCGCTGATTTTTCAGATCGCTAGGACTGACTAGTTCGATCACAAAATCGGGAGCAAGGGGAGGAAAACCATCTTGTTGCGCTTGAGTAAGCTGATTCCACCGTTCTAATTTAATCCAGCTAACGTCAGGACTTCTTCTTGCACCATTAGGTAATACAAACACAGTTGAAGAATCAAAAGCCTCTCCTGTAGTATCTCGATCTGTCCAATTTCTAACTTGCTGAGTTAAACGGCTATTTTTTCTTCCTGCTGTTCCGCCAGTGGGACTCATAATAATTAATTCTCCACTTTTAGTTAACTCCATTCGTGCTATTTGTTCGGCGTATGCTAGTTGCTCGAATTGTTCTGGAGTTACTCTAAATCCTTTGGGTACAGAAATTGCTTCCATTGTTTTTCTTGCTCAATCTCTTCAGTTACTATTTTAAAGCTTGTAATTCTGTTGGTTGAATTTTTAAGACGATCCGAAGGCTAGACATAGCCTAATCGCCCTAAGAGATATTGAGGTGAGATATGACGCGATTACTTATAATGTACGGTAACATCGTACAACTATCAAAATAATGGACAGTATTAGTGTCAATCGGTTTAGAGAAAACCTGAAACACTTTGTAGAACAAGTAATTAGTCAACATCAGCCACTAAAAGTTACGCGACGGAATAGAGAAAATTTTGTCGTAATCAGTGCAGAAGACTGGGAAAGAGAGCAAGAGACCCTTTATATATTACAAAATCAGAGCTTGATGCAGCAAATTGCTGATTCGAGCCAAACTAACCTTCAAAAATGCGGTTATCAAAAAAGCTCTAAGCTCTGAGCCTTAGTAGCTATCGGGTTTAATACCCCCACCAAACAAAGTTTAGTGGTCTACAAATCAGGGGAGGTTTAATACCTGCATCACGATTGCAGCTTATAGCTTATGGCTTATGGCTTATAGCTTATAGCTTATAGCTTATGGCTTCGCCCCTTTATAAATTTGATGACCACTATATCTATATTTTTGCTATTGGCGGTCACTATCAATAATATTTCTTTGGCGATCGATTGCGATCGCGCTGTGGCGATCGCCTATTCGTAGGTAAATTAGTACATTTCAAGTTCACAATGTACATTGATGCAATAAATTTTGCCATTCATCAGAAGCGATTAAAGTACTAGCATCAAACTGTTGACCATATTCAGCCGAATAGTTTTTAAAAGATTCGAGCCAGTCTAAAGGTATCTTGGTGGGATATTGATGACTATAAGCTTGAGACTCACTTAAATAATTAGTCATCTCCCTTAGATACCCTGTTTGATGTAGTCGCCAGGCGCTCCAAATTAGACTTTGATAACGAGATTGCGCCTCTACAGTTTTTAGTTCTGGAGTCAGAGTAGCTTGAGTGAAAAATTTAGCCGTAATTTGGTTTAACTCTTGAGCTTGCAACAAGGCATTTTTAGACGCATTAGTTTCATGTTGTCGATATCTCACCGTTACTTTTTCTACCCATGCAGCGGAACAGCCAATCTTGGCAAGACGCATGACTAAATCGACATCAGGGGTTTGTTCTAGAGTAGTGTTAAAACCGCCCGCTCTCTCCAGCCAATTACGGCGAAACAGTATTGCCCCTAAAAAAACTGGTTTCCAAATGATGAGATTAGTCGCCGTAAGCTGAGGTATTTGTTGCCACGGCTGCACCGCTGCTTCTACTTCACTTTGGCGATCGCCGATCTGGTTTTCTCGGTAGATTTGCCAACCACTGTTAACCATTCCTAAATCGGCATCTTGCTTGAGTAGCGCTACTTGAGAGGATAGCTTATCAGGCAAAAAGATATCATCTTGATCTAAAAAGGCGATATAGTCACCCAAGGCTGCTGCTAAACCAAGATTACGGCTAGCTGCTACTCCTTGATTAGTTTGGCTCAAATATCGAACCGCCTTGCCATATTTTTGAGCTACTTGAGCGGTATTATCAGTTGAACCATCATCGACGACAATAATTTCATAATCTTGATAGGTTTGTTGCAACACACTATCGATCGCCTCTGCTAAATAGCGATCGCCATTATAGGCAGGAATAATTACACTAACTTGAACCACAATCTTTGCCCGAAAAGAAACGCCAGTAGCAATTATTAGTTATTAATAATTAATTGTCGATTAGCAATTTCTAAATATAGCCGTTCTAACTTGGTAATATTTTGCTCTAGAGTATATCTTTCCAGAACTCTTTTACGAGCCTTTTGACCCAATAAATCAGTCATTTCAGGATGATCGCGAAATAAAGGTAGCAGAGTTTTTAACTGTGAGGTCACTTCTTGAGTATCCAACACTACTCCCGCTCCCTGCTCTAACACTTCCCCATCTGCCCCCGCATCGGTAGCTAGACAAGCCGTACCGCAAGACATTGCTTCTAGAAGGGAAATAGATAAACCTTCTACTAAAGAGGGCAAAATAAAGGCATCCGCAGCCCGCAAAATATTGATACGCTGTTGCTCGTTGGAAATATAACCCAGCCAAATAATATTATGTTCTTTACCATAATTAAGCTCCAAAGAACTTCTCAACGGGCCATCCCCAACCATTAATAGCTGACAACTTTCTCCCAAGTCCGCTAATTTCCAAGCTTTTAATAAAGCCTCAATATTTTTCTCGGTGGCGATACGCCCTTGATAAACAAACAGTCTTTTCGCTCCTAGCTGATATTTGAGGCTGGAATGACCTGGAGAATATTTATGCTGATCGACACCATTAGGAATAATCATCACGCGCTCGCCTGGTACACCCAGTTTAATCAGTAAATCTCGCTGGATCTCACTAAAGACAATTACTCGATCATAGCGCGCGAGAAATGGTGCATATAGCTGATAGGTGAGGTATTGAGTACTAGACTTAAGATTACGAATTTTGCTGTCAAAGGCGGGATGAAAAGTAGCAACCAGAGGAAGATTCAACTCCTCGCAAATATCGGGCAGCCGAAAATCTAGGGGAGACAAAGTTAATGAAGCGTGAACTAGATCTGGTTTTAACCGTTGGAGCGATCGCAATAATACCTTACTCGACTTAAAGGTAGGAATCGTATAAACCTGAGATTTATAAATAAACGGTAGGGAAACCTCATGGCAGTTTGACCAAGCTTGTGACTCCTGAGTTAGATGATGCGCGTAATTTGTCTGTGGTTGAGAAAAATGCAGAAAACTAACCTGATAATCTCGATCTAACAGGGCATTAGTTATTTCCCGACCATAGGTTACATTGCCACAAAAAGGCGATTTTTTTCCCAGCCAAGCGATATGCATTCAAATGCTCTTTCTCCCAGGCAACTACGATAGTAAAGCTATTTATTAGCTTTAGTTAATTTACCAGATTAGGGGTGAACTCTGGCTTTTTCTCCAGAAAATCCTATACTTTTGACCCAAATTAAGACTTATCTCGATCCAAAACATCATCATCTTGCATCATATACCAAGTTAAAATCCCACCTAAAGCAGCGATCGCCGCCAAACCCCACATCACTCCAGGTAAGCCAAAACGAGTTTCTGCTTCGGCAGCTAGCACTAGAGGCAGGGAAAGAGCAATATTAACCGCATTATTTTGTAAACCAAATACTTTTCCTCTCATTGCTTCAGGAGTCCTTGACTGGATTGTCGTCTGCATTGGTACACCGACTAAAGCT
Source organism: Pleurocapsa minor HA4230-MV1 (assembly GCA_019359095.1). Taxonomy (NCBI): domain Bacteria; kingdom Bacillati; phylum Cyanobacteriota; class Cyanophyceae; order Pleurocapsales; family Pleurocapsaceae; genus Pleurocapsa; species Pleurocapsa minor. The sequence continues at coordinate 180,941 of JAHHHZ010000017.1, forward strand.
GCAAATGCGCCTATTAATGCTGTCATCGTCAAAGCTAACCACAAATTATGCGTGGCAAAAGATAAGCCGATTAAAGAAGCAGCCACCCCAATTGAACCAATTAGACTCAACCGCGCGCGCCTAATATTTTGCCCTTTACTCCCTAAAATAGCTGCACTTGTACCCATCCCAATCCCTGCTGCTGCCAGCAAAATACCAAACTGTTCGGCTGCGATCTGCGGAATTTGATCCGCTATGCTCACCGCCAGCACTGCTAGGGCAGCAAAAATTGAGAACAAAATTACTAACTGGATCAAGGCATTACGCACACGGCTATTTTGACCAAGGTATTTAATCCCATCCCTAATATCAGCTAAGACATGAGGCGTTTCTTTGTGAGATTGTTCTAACTTCTCTCCCGTTTTCAGGGTGAGTAAAATTATTCCAGCGATCGCATAGGCACTGCCGACTAATATTTCTTTCCCAATATTTGAGGGTAAACCAACTTGAGCAGCTAAACTATCGGCAATATTTAACAATGGTTCACCTATTGCAAAACCAATAATTAACAGCGCCATCATGGTGGTGGTGTAAAGGGAGTTAGCTGCCAAGAGATCTTTATCTTTGACTATTAAAGGAATTACCGCTTGCTCTGCGGGAGCAAAAAATTGAGTGAAGGTAGAAACTGCAAAAGTAACCCCCAGCATTAAAGCAAATCCCCAGGGAATAGAGGCAGATAAACTTTGTCCCTGAGACACTAGTAAAAAGGGTGGCAATGTCAGTACTAAAATTCCTCGTAGCAAGTTAGAAATAACTAATACAGGTTTTTTGCGCCAGCGATCTACATATACCCCCGCCAAAGAGCCAAACAACACCGCAGGAATCGTAAAAGCAATCATAATAGGTGATACCCATTTACTAATGGGCTGATCGGGCAACTGGAACTGATTTGCCACGATCGCAATCATCATCACCAAATAAATTTTATCCGCTAGCTGAGAAAATATTTGACCACTCCAAAGAATTAAAAACTGTTGGTTTTTGAAGACGGGAGCAAATCCTTGAGAGTCCGATACTGTTGCTATTTCTGTTTTACTATCTGAAGTAGAGGGAGTTTCTGATTCCGACAAGCGCATTTTATCTAGTTGAGCTGGGTTTTAAAATTCAATATAGAGGTTGTCTACTAGCTTAGCCGAACGAATCGTCTTACCAATATGATATTGGATATATTCTCGTAAAACTTGTTCAATTGTGATCCACGCTACTTCTAAATCAAAATTACTGGTTGCTTGAGCTGTAAATAACTCGGTTGAGGGTAGATCTTGATTTACTAACTGTTGTAACAAAGCTAACTCCATCCCATTCAAACGATAATCTATGTTCGGCAAACGAACATTGTAAGTTTCCATTTCATCTAATTCAAGATCTTTAACTTGTTGCTCCTGCTGTGCTGCTGCTAAATCAATAATTCCCCCTCCCTCAAAGCTAAATCCCACGCGCCAGGCAACAGAATCTAGATTGGGGTCAACAATTTGTTGAGTCACACAACATTCTAAGATCTGAGGCGTTAAGCCAGCGATCGCAATTAAATGAAATACTCCCTGAGCCAAATAAGGATAGATCGACTGCCCCAGTTCACATTGCTCAATCCGTCGCAGATGCTCATTAAGCAATTCATATAGCTCTGGTTGGGGTTGCTCCGCTACTGCTAAGGCAATGGACAATTCAGCCAAATATTGAGCAGTTGCCAACTTACCAATGTCTCGGCTTAAACCAGGGTAGGTATAAATAGTATCTGCCTGAATAATTTTATCAAGCGATCGCCCTTTAATAACTAAAAATTCATTAATCACAAATAGCTCAGTTCTACCCCTTAACTGGGATTTATATTTCTTCGCTCCTGGCGCAACTGCACGAATCAAACCATACTCAGGAGTCAGCACCGTCACCAGGCGATCGTTTTCCTTCAGGGATGAACCTTTTAACACAATTCCTTTAGCTTTATACTTTTGATTGCTCAATTTTGTTGATTGCTTATTGTAGGGTGGGCATCGCCATTAACCATCATCAAGACCAATTACCTAAATAATGCCCACCAATAATCAGTAATTAGCGCGAAGTTGCGTTGCCCTAAAGGACTAGCTTCGCGTCGCGGGGGTTTCCCCCGTTGTCCTAAAGGATACACCTTCGGATAAGCAAACTTCGTAAGAAGTAATCATTTAATTGATTCATTCTGTTGTCGAAGTAAATCCACTCCGCGAGAAGTACCAAGACGGGTAGCACCTGCCTGAATTAGAGCGATCGCCTGTTCATAAGTCCGAATTCCCCCCGCAGCTTTAATACCAACTTGTCCTCTAGTAATTTCCTTAAGTAGCTTGACATCTTCTACCGTTGCCCCACCAAACCAGCCTGTACTAGTTTTAAGATAAGCTACTCCTGCATCAAGACAAACTTCTGCTGCCAGTCTTTTTTCTTCGTTAGTTAAAACTGTAGTTTCTAAGATTGCCTTAACAGTTTGACCCGTTTCGTCACAAATTTGAGCTATCTCGCGATAGATCTTGCCTGATTCCCCCGATTTAGCCCAACCCAAGTTAATCACGACATCTAGCTCCGTCGCACCATTTTCCACTGCTTCCTGCGCCTCGTATAGCTTAACTGTGGAAGTAACCGCACCAGTAGGAAAGCCGATCACAGTACAAATCTGAGGCTGTTTATCGTGTAATAGCTCTCGCGCCTGTCTTACCGCAGCAGGATAGATACAGACAGCAGGAAAATTATATTGCCACGCTTCTTGACAAATCTGATTAACTTCTTCAGCAATAGCACTCGGCTTTAATAGAGTGTGGTCGATATAGGTAGCAAGATCGATATCTAAATCTAAATTAGTTACGGACATTTTTGGCTTAATTTTTAAATTATTTTTAAATTAATTTGTGCTTAATTTCTTCTCTGACGCAAAATAAATTCAGCGATCGCCAAATCGACAGGCGTGGTAACTTTGAGATTAGTTTCTTCTCCCTGAACGATTTTTACGGGTAAATCGCATTTTTCAAATAAGGCAGCATCATCTGTAACTTGCCATCCCAATTTTTTGCCATGAGCATGACAACTTTTTAATAACTCTACTTCAAATCCTTGAGGAGTCTGCGCAGCCCAAAGATTACTACGGTCTGGAGTATCCATAATCAGACCTTCGGGATTTACTACTTTAATCGTATCTTTTACTGGGACAGCAGCAATTAATCCTTTGCAGGTGTGTAATGTTGCGCTACAAAGATCGAAAAGTTCGGGAGTCGCCAAACACCTTGCACCATCGTGAATTAACACCCGTTTAGCATCTGCTGGTAAAGCCTTTAGGCCATTGTAAACCGATTCCTGACGAGTCTCACCACCCACAATTAACTTAACTGGTGTAGTTAAATCTAATTGACGCAAAATATCTTGAAAATCAGCAAAATCAGCAGACTGCCCCATAATACCAATCCATTCGATAGTTGAAGAGTTTTCCGCAGCTAGTAAACTCCATGCCAGTAAAGGCTTTCCCAGTAGTTTTAATAAGAGCTTATTGCGCTCGCTGCCCATGCGACGACCCATACCTGCTGCGGGAATCAATAAGTGCATTTAATGATGTTTTCCTAAAAATAATCCGCTTTAGCTCTATCATCTACTAAAATTGACCTCAGATAAAACTAAGGACTATATCTTCTTTATAGAATGCGTGTACTAGCCCTCGTGCCTGGCGATATTGGCAATCAAATTCTCTTTTTTCCTACCTTGGAAACTCTTAAGCAGCAGTATCCTCAAGCGTCAATTGATGTTTTAGTCGAACCCCAATCAAAAAAAGCTTATCGAGTTTGCAAAAATGTTGATGACGTTCTAGTGTTTGATTTTCAAGACCGCAACAGTTTCGCCGATTATCTCAATCTTTTGGGAACGGTGCGCGATCGCGAGTATGATGTCCTCATTAGTCTCAAAACGACCTGGCGAATCAAGCTCTTACTTTGGCTTAATGGCATCCCCACCAGAATCGGTTATCAAGATGATTCACCACTGTATCTATCCGCTGCTGTGACCCGCAAACCAGAGCAGTATACGGCGCAAATGTATCATGATTTGGTTACAGGACTGGGTATTCAGACTCCTTGCCCTCCTCTAAAGATCAATGTACCAGCCGAAGATATTCGTTGGGCAGAATCGGAACAGCAACGACGGACTATGGATAGTGGATATATCGTTCTCTGGGATCAACCATCAGCAACTGAAATAAGCTCCTATCCCATTACTAGCTGGCAAAAAATTGTTCAAGATATGGAGCAGCGCCAAACAGGATTATCCATTGTGATCTTGCAAAGCGATCGCAATCAAGATTGGGTGACGACGATGATTTCGGCAAATGGTAATCTTAAAGCGATCGCGCCTCCAGACGTGGGTAAAACCGCAGCCATTATTGCGGGAGCAAATCTAATCTTGTGTACCAGCGGGATGGCAATGCAGCTAGCTGTAGCGACAGATACCTATACTTTTGCTCTAGCTAGTAATCAAGACAGCAAGACTATTCCTACTACCAAAGAAAACTGTATTTTGATCTCATCCAATACCAACGAATTAAAAGATATCCAGCCTGAGAAAGTGATCTCGCAACTATGGCAACAATAAATGCAGTTATGTATCTTGAAATATTTACTTATGAGGAATTAAACGCAAAATAACGGAGTGTATCCTTTAGGATAAACAACTAGTTACGATTGGGTGGCAATTAAAATTAGCTGAAATTAAAATTAATTGCCTTCCTTGCTCCTAGATCTCAAAAACTCAGTGTCTGTCATTGTCAAGACTTAATCGATTCCACCCTAAGCCAGATGTAGTAATTGTTTATGACACAAAAATATTGGGAGCAGAAACCAACCTCTTTTGCTGAGATAGTTCAACTAGTCGAAAAGTATCTCCAAGCCGAAATTGTTCAAGAAACCAAAGATAAACAACTTTACTACCATAATCTCAGTCATGCTTTAGCAGTTAAACGGCGAGCCTGCTCGATCTTTCAAGCAATTAAACCCGTCTTGATGGAGAACTATTCATTACAGGAATTAACACGATTAGAAAGTTTGATTAGTATCTGTGGATTAGCTCACGATATGGTGCAGATATTCGAGCCGACTCCACCTAATTTATCTCGCAAAAGGCTGTCAGGCTCTAGTGAAACAGAAACAGCAAACAAACTGTTACGCTACATTCAAAATCTTAATCAGGCTGTGGCAACTGAAAAACTTGATGCTTCTTTTCTGTTTAGCGATCGCGAACAACAAATTATTCGCGATGCCATCATTGCCACGATTTGCGTCCAAGATCCCCAAGGGAGTAAAGCGTCAGCTACTTTTTTTGCCCACTCGATCTATCAACCCTATCTTTACGATTCTCACAGCAAGATCTCAATCGTCGGTAGTATCATTGCTCTAGCGGATTTAGGTGCTTTGGGGATGGATGGAGTCGAAGCATATATTCAGGATGGAATATTAGTCTTTCTCGAAGATAATCCTCATTTTCAAGAGCTAGTTTTACATTGTCATTACCCTAATTCTGCACAAGACTCAACTAAAGCCAAATTATTAACCATGAGTCGCTTTATCGTTGATTTGGCTTATGAAAGACAAGCCAGATTTGAGCAAGAGATTGCGGGATTTATGCCCCAGATGCGTCAGATTTTACGTAACCAAGTATTTATTTATCTAAATCAAGCAAGTATCGATCGGATTACGACTTTGGTACCAAATCAATCAAGCGCTAGCTTTTCGCAGCTAATCAGTTTTTTTTGCTCTAATAAAATTCAAATCATCAATACTCAGTGAACCAAGTAAATTAATCATCTATTTAGTTGATTACAGAAGCTCCTACCTGAGAAGCTTGCCACAGCCTATATAGGGAATATTCAATTTCATGATTTAGCTCACAAACAAAGACTCCTTCTTCGCTATTTTTTGTTTCAGCCAGCCAAGTACCGATTAAACTAACCTCTAGGTAATCTTCATCACAAGGAATTAACTCAATCGGCTGATTTTCTGCTAATTTAACTAAACTATGAATTCCAGAATTAATTGACAGTACTATATTGGCAATGCTGGACTCTACATAAATACATACTCCAGCACGCACATTAACTAGAATTCGCTCTGCTTTCCAAACTTCAACAGCTTCTTCTAGATACTCCAAATTAATTCCGTCTTCTAAATATGTAATTTTCAACATAATGATCTTCTGCTCTTCTAAGGTAAGGTTGTCCCTGCTCTAGATTCAGGTTTGGTCAATATTCATCTGATTGAACTAGTCCATAACTAACTGTTGACTATTTTTTGGGCTTTGGCGTTGATACAGATCACTCAACAATTGTTCAGTTTGAGAAAATCACATCAAAAAAACCCACTGAGTATTTTCAATGCTGCGGGGTATATTAAGTTTTGTTAAAATAACCTGTTAATTTACTAGGTATATTCTGGGCTGTTTTGCCCCGCTATTCAGTTTTTGCAGTAATTCACGAGCAATTTTTAGAGCGTAATTCTTAGTTACAATTTTCTATACGTTATATTATTAATAAGTATGCTGAGTTACTTTGTGTTTTAATCAAATAACTCTGCTCTTTGTTTCCCATCAACGCACAATTTTTGGAAACAATATATTAAATATTTTTAAAAAAGTGATGGAAACAACATTAAATTTGCCAACAAGGGTTTCCAAAACATACTTTTAATACTACAATTATAGCACCGTGTATGTCTAGTATCTAGAGGAAAAAAATGCGAACCCTAACTCGCACATCGACAACTGAAATGGAAGTTACCAGTATTCGTTTAGAGCGTAGTCTCAAAGACAAGCTCAAAGAACTTTCGGGTAATCAAGGTTATCAGGCTTTAATCAGAGATATTTTGTGGAACTATGTCCACCAAAAATCTGGCGACTATCGCCCTCAATTTGCTCGCTCTGATATTCGTGCCACAGTTGAAGCTACAGCTCGTAAAGATGAAAGCTGCGCTCTAACTGGGAAGCTAATTCAAGAAGACGAACCCATGTTATTGGGATTTACAATCTACGGTGATTTGGTTCCTCTGAGCGTCAGTAGCGTAGCCGAATAATATGTTTTCGGGGATCTAGTCAGCTAAATGCTACTTCAACTATAGTTTTTACCATTTGGCTTACTAATTTCCCCGTTTAATCATTGCTAAGATCTCGACATAAATTTTTAATTCATAACCTGAACAATATTATTGAGTCAAGGTTATTATTTTCCTTAAATCTAAACAAAGAATCTAAAATATAGAGAAGTGATTAATTTTAGTGCTATGGAAAATCCTGAGAGAGCTACAGTTGCTAAGGATCTTCATGACTAAATAATTGATTTTAGATCTTATAGGAGTTATTTAAAAAGATGACAGAATCCACTAAAACAGTAGAAAGAGGAATTCAATTAACCCCAACCGCTTTTAAGCACATTAAGATGCTGCAAGAACAGCAGGGAAAAGAACTTTGTCTTCGTGTAGGGGTTCGTCAAGGGGGTTGCTCAGGCATGTCCTACATGATGGATTTTGAAGAACCCGATCAGCTTAAGGATAGCGATGAAGTATTTGATTACGATGGGTTTCAGATTGTCTGTGACCCTAAAAGCTTATTATATCTTTATGGTTTAGTCTTAGACTATAGCAACGCTATGATTGGTGGAGGTTTTGAGTTTACCAACCCAAATGCTGCTCAAACCTGTGGGTGTGGAAAGTCTTTCGGTGTATAGATACAGATTACAAGGCTTAGTTAAACAATAGACAGTACGGTAAAAATAGTCAGATCGACACTTTTTGTTAGCAGGTTAATTATAATTAACCTGCTTTTTGCTGTTCTGAAAGTAAATCAAAATTAGAGACAGTAATTAAGGCAGAAACTCAATTTTTTGTCAGCAGTCAAAGCGATCGCTATGGAACAAGTCAAGACAGCTACTGCTATGTAAAGGCGACATCGGAATTGTCGTTTAATTGCTCAAAAATAGTCAATTCCCGTGGTTGACAGCGTTTGATCTCAGCCTTGATATCTTCGGCGTTTTCAGTCTCTAAATCTTCAATAAAACCTGGTAGAGCTAACTTAGCTCCTTTATAAGTTAAAAAAGGGCCAAAGTAATAAACGCAGCTGGGTTTAGCTGTTGTAACTTCTATCCAATATTGTTGAACAATATTCTTGAGCAACTTGGTTAAAATTTTTTTTATGGTAATCATGATGGCACAAATTTAGTGTGACTAGAAGATGGCAATCTACAGAGATATATAAAACATACTTAATTAATAATTAGTAATCTGTTCACGGGAAACGATCGAGCTATCTTTGACTCTCAATGTTCCAAGTCACCAATATTAATAATCCACTTATTCTGCTGGTATAGTCAGATACTTTAAATAATTGAAGACTCGCAAGAAAACAAAAAATATCAGACTTTAAAGCGATCGCTGGTGATCAAAAAAACAAAAAACCGATGGGTAGCAGGAAAGAGATGAAAATAACAGAAAACAATTTTTCTGGCGCTTACCTTGGCTCAAATAACCAAACACTTTTATTTAACTAGCTCTACATATGTATTTAAGCCAATCTGTTCCTCGCGAGTTTCTAATCCAGCCAAGACTGGATAATTGGATACGCCATATTTTTGAAAATTGACTTCACTAAATCCAATATGTTTAGCAACCGTGGTTAATTCTTCTCTGGAGTAAAAATGCATATGTCCCCAGGCGGTATAGGCTTCTTCTTTGGCTATTATTACTGTTTCATAATCGACAGTTGAATAATGTTTTTGCAAGACTCCTTCTAAACCAGGAAAAGCTAAACGCAATACACCACCTTTTTTGAAGGTGCGGAAACATTCACTGAGAAAAATAATTGAATCTACCTGTTGCAGATGTTCCAGAAAATCTTCGGCAAAGCCAAATTCAAAGTGATCATCAGGGAAAGGGTGCTTAGAAGTGAGATCTACTGAATAATAGATTGTCTTATCTGGCAGAATAAATGAATTTTTGCGATGAAAATCTACGTTTAACCAATCTTGAAGATATTTACCACCACAAGCATAGTTAATTTGCTTAATTCCTCGATCATCAAGCAGTTTAATTTTTTTAGTTTTGCCAATAAATTTCTGGCTTTTAAAACTGCTATAGTTTTGACCGAATTCATAATCTTTAACTAAAGGTAATTTATCCAGTAACTTAAATAACAGGAATGATTTAGTTTTAATCATGTTTGATTATTTCTCCAGACCAAAGTTTGATTAATATACTATCATCAACTGAGTTGTGTGACCGATCGCAAATTAAGTAAGTAATTATTTAATTTAGTCTAAATCCACTTGGTTTGTACCTCTAGTTGATTTATCTAGTTAATTTATGCTGCAATGTAGCCTAGATAACAATTAGTCAAGGATACTTATTGAAGTAAGAAATTTATTTCTACCTAGCATCAATCAAAATTATGATCGACTTTAAGAATACTGAATCTCAAAACTCTTTTAGCTGCTCAACTAATCAAAAGAGGCAATTATTTTTGGCAGAATCTAACTGCATCACACTAATGTAATAAAGCGTAGGTGTATTGATAGAATAATAAATCGTTAGCAAATTTTGAAACAACCCAAAAAAAACAATTTAGTCTATCTTCCGAGCAAAAACCATGAGCAATATGATTGAATCAGGCTGTGAACCAAGAATAGCAGTTATTATGACCTGCCACAATCGGCACGACACAACTATTGCTTGTTTACAATTTCTCGAACAACAAGTTGACCATACAGTATATCTAGTTGATGACGGCAGTTCTGACGGTACTTCCAAAACAGTTAGTCAAGACTATCCAGCAGTAAAGCTATTTCAGGGGGATGGCAATCTTTATTGGGCTGGAGGTATGCGCAGAGCATTTGGGGAGGCTTTAAAAGGCAATTATGATTACTATATGTGGTTGAACGATGACACGATGCTCAACTCTGGGGCTTTGAGAAAGTTATTGGCTATTCACCATGATTTAATTGAACAGGGTAACTCCGAGGCGATTGTTGTCGGCTCAACCCAAGATCCTGTTACAGGTAAACCTACCTATGGTGGAGCTATGAAGTCAAAGCGTTGGTATTCCAACAAACTTGAGTTTTTAAAGCCCAGTGACGAGCTTCAAGAGTGTGACACAATGTATGGTAACTGTGTTTTAATTCCTCGTGCTGTAGCGCAAAAAGTTGGCAATATCGATGAGGCATTTGTCCATTCACTAGGGGACATCGATTATGGTTTGAGGGCGCGTCAGTTAGGCTGTTCGATTTGGGCAGCCCCAGGATTTATTGGGACATGCTCTCAAAATGCAGTGACAGGAAGCTGGATCGATCCGCAGCTTTCGATTCCCCAGCGACTTAAAAACGTGGTTCAGGTTAAAAACTTTCCGATTTCACCCTGGACAGCCTTCACGAAGAGACATTCGGGTTTCTTTTGGTTTTTTTTCTGGTGTTTACCCTACATTAGAGCAATTATTGGCTACAAAGACCTAGATGATTCACCCTCGTTCGCAGCAGATGTCATTCCCGATGAGCTACCTAAATGAATTGGAATAAGATTAAATGGCGATCGCTTCTGGCAATGGCAATGTTAGCCTTGGCACTAGCTATAGTTGGCATACCAACCTTAGCTGTAGATCAAAAAATTACTGTTAACGTCGAGCAAGTAGTTGCCGATATTGACTATAATCTAGGAATAGGTTTAAATTTTGTCAGCGATCGCCCTAACATCAGTCAGCCGTTACAAGACATTCAGGCAGGAACACTACGTTACGCCACCAATGAGTATTTTTTGTTCGATCCCCAAAAGCCAAATAATCCTCAAGTAGCAATTCAAGATCCGAGTATTTGGCAGGTAAAGAGCTTTTCTAAGCCAGATGGGACTTGGTGGAGTCAACTCAATTTCGATCAGTTTATGGAAATCTGCCAAGCAACCAAAGCAGAACCCTTTATTGTAGTTGGTATAGATGCGATCGCTTATCAGGGAGATGCCCCCCATGTCAGCCCCGAAGCAGTAGTTAGCGCAGCAGTCGACTGGGTTAAATATGCCAATTTAACTAAGGGATATCAGATTAAATATTGGGAGATCGGCAATGAAAGCAACATCCAGCATCACGAACAGGTTAACTGGACTCCCGAACAGTACGGTCAAACGGTGGTGCAGTTGGCTCAAGCAATGAAGGCAGTCGATCCGAGTATTAAGGTTGGTGCTAACGGTATGAGAATTAAGCAGAATGATGATTGGTGGAGTCGAGTTATGCCGATTGTTAAAGATCAGATCGATTTTTTGGTCACCCATCAATATTCTTGGCAAGCAGATTATCCAAGCTGGAGAGACTCGACTGATAAATATGACTACAATCTTCAGGATGCAGTTAAAGCGATCGCCACTTATCGACCAGAATTAAAGCTCAACGTTACAGAAATTAGCTCATTTAATCCTAATGTTGCTCATACCAACAATACTTGGAAAATGCTCCACAACTTTGAAATGCTGGGAGAAGCTTTAAGTATCGATCGAGTAGACTATACTCACTTTTGGACATCCAGATGGCTAGAGCCAGATCCTTTAACAGAAGATACCAGCGCCTTTAAGACTGATTATCAGCTAACGCCAATGGGCTATGCCCTAAAGGTTTGGAATCAGTTTCTCAAACCAAAAATGGTTGATGCTACCACAACGGGAACAGTAAGTAGTTGGGCAAGTTACGATCCTGGCGATCGCTCTTTGAGTATCTTGCTGCTTAATAAGCTGCAAACTCAGCAAAATGTTATTGTTACTCTCAACAACTACAGACCAAAAAGTAACTTTCTCAAACCTTGGGTACTCCAGGGGGCAACACCCGAATCAACCAATGTTACCTGGAACAGATCGGGTTCGGCTTTTGCCTGGGGTGACAAAATCCAGCTCAAATTAGAGCCATTATCGGTAACAGCGATCGCGATAGATAGTAGTAAAGTTGACTAAGGTGTAATTTTTGGTAATTTTTTTTCATCAGACCTCTTGCATGAATAGCAGATTAATTCTTCTTACGAAGTTTGCTCAACGGGGGAAACCCCCGCGACGCGAAGCTAGTCCTTTAGGGCAACGCAACTTCGCGCTTTTTCCCTTTTCCACCAAACTATGCGGTGCAAGCTTTTCCCCTTTTCCCTCTTGGGAAGCTGGTTCATTATGATTTGTGCAAGAAGTCTATTAGCTAGCTCAGGAATATTTCAGTGAAAAAACTCGGTTTTATAGCTGGCGCGCCCAGAATATCCACTAATCCCAATGCCGAAATGTCTGGGCCACGTTCCCGCGTATTAGGTTTGATTCAAGGCTTTGAGTCCCAAGGGTGGTCAGTTGAAACTTTTATCGTTGGCGATCGCTCTCCCCAAAAATGGTCGGCAAAGGGATCGGGGGCGGCAATTAGTCGAGGATTTATGCGTACTCTGGCGATCGATCTGGTGCGTCTTGGTTTAGGAGTTTACAATAGCTGGCGTAGCTGGCGCGAGATTGGTAGCAAAGTCGATTGGGTATTTGAATATGCAGCGACTCTTCAATGTCTAGGCTGGATTTTTCAGCGTCATGGTGTTCTGTGGATTTTACAGGTAGAAGCACTACTTTATTACGAAGCAAAAGCCGAGCGCAAAGCTTTAATACTTGACGGTATTGCCAAAAAATTAGAATTATGGTCTTATCGCCAATGTGATGTAATTGCCTGCGTTAGCGCTACTTTAAAAGAAATTTTAGTGACAGAAATCGGCATCGATTCTCATAAGATAGTTCTTGTTCCCAATGGCGTAGATATTCAATTTCTCGACCCACAGCTACATCAACCAAAGAGAGTATTTCCTGGCTTTACCATTGGTTTTGTCGGTAGTTTGTATAGCTGGGCAGGATTAGGTCTACTGCTAGAGGCGATCGCCGAACTAAAAACTACAGGCTATGATTTATCCTTAATCGTGGTTGGCGATGGGGAAATGAAGTCAACTTGGTCAGCACAAGCACAAGCTTTAGGTTTAGCGCAGCAGGTAGAGTTTGTTGGTCGAGTACCCTGGCAAGATGTACCCCAATACATAGCAGGTTGTGATGTCGGTTACTCAGGACAAATTCAGCTACAGATGGGCAAAATGTACTTGTCGCCAATGAAGCTCTATGAATATATGTCGATGGCTAAACCAGTTGTAGCATCTGCATTTGAAGATGCCACTAGATTAGTGACTGAAGGAGAAACAGGTTTTTTATTTGAGCCAGGAGATAAACAGACCCTCAAACAAGCTTTGATAGCAGCTTATGCAGCCCAAGATCGTCTCTCGTTAATGGGGCAACAAGCACGCAGACAAATAGAGAATGAACACAGTTGGGCTAATCGAGTCGAGTATTTACTAAAAGAAACAGAGGCTATTGTAAAGCGATCGCCTGTATAGCAAAACTATAGGATTCAATCAAGATCTCAAGTTTATTGTTTATTAATCCAGTTTAACTTGACAAAATAGCTTACTTTTCCAGATTTATCCCTGATTTGCGTAATTTTCTGAAGTTTAAGATTAAAAGGGATGGCAGTGGTGATATATTTTTGGACATAGATACCGAGATCGGGAGCAAGATAGTTAGCCGTGATGGCAGCTAATCCCATGCCCATTATTTGATGAAAAGGCGATCGCGGTAAAGCAAAATGTGCCGTAACTGCCATGCCTGCAGTAAGCATCGCTGCCACAGATGAATTTGTCCCACAACGAGGATGCAGTGCCAGATTCCATTCTCCCTGTTGTAAACGAATCAAGGCTAAATTAACGGCTCTTCTTAATTTCAGGGGGTTGATTTCACCATAGAGATAAAATCCTTTTTCTGTAGACAACCCACCAATAGTCTCATTGTCGGCAGAGAGATAGCTAGTTGATAATTTGGTCTTTTTCGAGTTGACGGCATCGCCCAACATCCAAACTGTCGCGTGTTCAAGAGCGTGTACCTGACGAATTACTAAAAACTCTTTTAAGCCAGGAATAAAACCAAACTGTTCTAGTAACTCTGTATCTTGATTAGGATGGAAGTAACAATCTAATCCTGAGTTGTGGAAGATGGCATCCTGCATAATTCTGCTTGGCGATCGCTTTAGGGTGTAGTCAGAGTAGAGTAATGTTGACGAAAATCGCTACATTGTTTTATCAATGATCAGTGAACATTGAACAATTGATAACGAAGTGTATGCTAAAGCATGTTATACCCTTGTCCTAAAGGATACACCTTCGGATATGGTACTAGCTTCGCGTCGTCCTTTAGGATTAATCAGGTTTAAGACCTCTTTTCAATGAACATTCCTCACTGTTGAATGCTAGTTGCGTTATTCTATCGAGATCAATAGAGCAATTAACCACCTATTTATCTAACTCAAAGTACTACTCTATATAATCCCCGAAGTTTTGTAGCTCATCGCCCAATATTTATTATTTGTTTGTTATTGACCGCAGAATATTAAGTTAAGTATCAATCAATAATATTAAGAGTCATCTAGTAATGTATTGCAACTGTTTTAATGAGTAGCACGCATAGAAGTCATCTATTGTCATTAGTTTTTACCTACTACCTATTTGCGAAGCTTATCCTTTAGGACTACCTAATCTCAACCCATCAATTCAAACTTGACGATTTACTAAAGTCACCGCTAATTTATCCGCAATCCCTTCAATCCATTGTTCGTCTTTTTTGGTGTAGCTACGGGGGGCATTAGCACCCAAAATTAATACTCCTTGTTGACCAATAGGCTGACAGATTACACCCTGGGTATTTTCTGGCAAATAATCGAACTCTAATTTACCAGGATAAAGACTGAGATTCACTAAATATACAGGCTTGCCTTTAGCTATAACCCGCTCTAAGATAGCCCCAGGCTTTACTTGGGGATTTTTACCCAATACACCCCTGCGCAAGATAGTCTTGCCATCATAGTAAACCAAGAGCGATCGCGTTACGGTGTTAGTAAGCAACAAATGAGATGCCCAAGCCAACTCGGTTTTGGCTGATTCGCAGAGGGATTCATCTAGTTCTAAACCTGTTTCCCCAATCAGATCTACTGTATCGGGAGTTCGCCCCTGAATTTGTTGCCAAAGCAAACCAACTAAAATTAGCACTGCTCCTTCAATTACCCCTAGAGCATCGGAACGTGCCTGAGAATCGGTAATTTGTGCTGTCAAAAGACGATTTACTAACAGCAGCAAACCGCCCAATCCCCCAACGAAAAAAGGTAGTAATCTTAGTATGCGATTGGCATCGTATTTATTCATTTTTCAAGCTCTAAGCTCTAAGCTAAGTAACTTTAAAATTCTTAGATTTTGGTTTTTATTCTTCTCCTGCTTCTAAGATACGTTGAAACAAGTAACCTGTACCTCTAGCAGTTAGGATCAATTCAGGATTACTCGGATCATCTTCTAGCTTGGCGCGTAGACGAGAAATATGGACATCTACTACGCGGGTATCCACATGACGTTCAGGAGTATAGCCCCAAACTTCTTGTAAAATCTCAGAACGAGAAAATGGTTCCCCAGAACGACTGACTAATAACTCTAACAAGCTAAATTCCATACCTGTCAGACGGATACGCTCGTCACCTTTATATACCTGGCGTTTATTTGTATCAATCTTAATTGAGCCAACGTGAATTACTCCCGAACTAGGAATACCAGGCGCACCATTTTTCTCAACTCGGCGCAGCACGGAGCGAATTCTTGCTTCTAGTTCTTTGGGGGAAAAAGGTTTAACTACGTAATCATCAGCACCTAATTCTAAACCAGTGATGCGATCGGCAACGTCCCCCAAAGCAGTTAACATAATGATAGGGATATCAGATTCTTTGCGTAGTTCTTGACACACACCATAACCGTCTAGCTTAGGCATCATTACATCTAAAACTACTAAACTTGGTTCGGCAGTCCTAAAAGTTTCTAAAGCTTCTTCGCCATCAGCAGCCGTTACTACGTCATAACCAATCATTGACAGACGGGTTTCTAAAATGCGACGAATGCTAGCTTCATCATCTACTACTAAAATTTTCTCTTTATTAGTTTCCAAGTTTCAACCTGCTCCTTTTTTAAGTAAGATTACTGATATTTAAGTTTAATTTTTACTGACTGGCAGCATAATTTGCTTAATTAACTTTTGCATAATAGCTCTAATGGTCTATTCTACGGCGATTATCCGAACTATTCTCACAATTGGGGAGTTTTTTCAGATTTAATTTATCTTTGAGGCTTTTAAAGTTTCTTAAGATTGATCTTAGATTCTCCATAAAAGTGTATTACTTATCTTTTTATTTCTTCAAATCTCCAATTTTTCTTAATGAAATGGTTAAAGTTAAACAGATATATATTTGCAATAATTGTGCCGCCGAATATAGCCAATGGTTTGGACTATGTAAGGAGTGCAACGAGTTTGGGACGATTTCTGAAGAACCCGTAGATGTATCTTCTGGGGGAGGAACTAGTCGTGGAGGATGGCAGTCGGGGACTCGCTCTAACAATAAGGTATCGGGCGCAGCTAAACCCAGGGTATCTTTGAAATTTTCGGAAATTAACAACGACGTTCAAGAAAGATTTCCTTCGGGTTATGGAGAATTCGATCGCGTCTTGGGTGGTGGGATAGTTCCTGGTTCTCTAGTGCTAATTGGTGGCGATCCTGGCATTGGTAAATCAACCCTGTTATTACAGGTGGCAAATAAGTTGTCATATACTCTGCCACGTATTCTTTATGTTTCCGCCGAGGAGTCGGGACAACAGGTAAAACTTAGAGCCTCCCGTTTAGATGTAGCAGATACGAAGACAGCAGCAGCCAACGGCAAGGAGAACGGCAAAGTACACAAGAAAGATAATAACCTGTATGTCATGCCAGAAACGGATTTGGAAGAGATCTTGCGGGAACTGGAATCTTTAAAACCCCAAGTTGCCGTTATTGATAGTATTCAAACATTACATTTTGCTGCCTTAACTTCTTCTCCTGGTTCTGTGGCACAGGTACGAGAGTGTACTTCAGCCTTAATGCAGGTGGGTAAAAGAGAAAATATTACCCTGTTAATTGTCGGTCACGTTACTAAAGAAGGTGCGATCGCTGGGCCCAGAGTCTTGGAACATCTAGTCGATACAGTACTCTATTTTGAAGGCGATCGCTATGCCTCCCATCGTCTCTTACGTTCGGTCAAAAATCGTTTTGGGGCAACCCACGAAATAGGTATCTTTGAGATGGCAGAAGGGGGTTTAGTGGAGGTTGATAACCCCTCTGAGCTGTTTTTAGGTAATCGGGATGAAGCCTCTCCTGGTACTTCTGTAGTAGTCGCCTGTGAGGGAACTCGTCCAATTGTGGTTGAGATCCAGGCTTTAGTTAGTCCCACTAGCTATACTTCTCCTCGTCGCTCTACAACAGGCATTGATTATAATCGTCTTCAGCAAATTCTGGCAGTCTTAGAAAAAAGAGTGGGTGTACCTCTCTCTAAACTTGATGCCTATGTCGCTTCCGTTGGCGGTTTAGGCGTGGGTGAACCTGCTGCGGATTTAGGAGTGGCGATCGCTATTGTGGCAAGTTTTCGCGATCGCGTCGTCGATCCACGCACTGTTTTAATCGGTGAGGTTGGCTTAGGGGGACAGGTGCGTCTAGTTTCGCAAATGGAATTACGGCTGAAAGAAGCTGCTAAATTGGGGTTTAAAAAGGCGATCGTGCCTAAAGGTCAAAGTTTACCCGACGATCTTGGTTTAGAAGTTATTCCGATTTCTAAAGTCATTGATGCGATTATTGCTGCAATTCCCTCAGAGCGCTCGGGCGATTTTTCTGCCATGCCTGAAGAGGATGATTAAACAAACGTAAATATTGATTACTGAGGGAAGCTTATAATTGTTGTACAGTCGATGTTTTCAGATCGATCTTGCAGATGTCTAGAAAAGATACGTTTCACGATATTGTTCGCCATGCTCTCGAAAAAAATGGCTGGACAATTACTCACGATCCACTGATACTCCGATATGAATTAGGCAATTTGTATATCGACTTAGGAGCTGAAAAAGTATTCGCAGCAGAACGAGCAGGGCAAAAAATTGCTGTCGAAGTCAAAAGCTTTTTAAAAAACTCTGCCGTCTCAGAATTTCATACTGCCCTTGGACAATTCATTAGCTATCGTGTTCTCTTAGCAGAGCAATACCCTGAATATGTTCTTTATCTAGCGGTGCCAATGGATGCTTATACTTCTTTCTTTGCCACCCAACTTGTCCAAGGTATCATCCATAGTCAACAATTAAAGTTAATTGTCTATAAACCCGAACAAGAGGTCATCGAGCAATGGCTGACTTAATTAAATATTCCGAAATCGTCCAGAAACTTCTTCAAGATTATGCTGCTTTGAGTGGTGACGATCCAACAGTTGAAACCGAGCTGATTTTTGATACGGTTAGAGATCGTTATCAATTAGTGCATGTTGGTTGGCAGGGCGATCGCCGCATCTATGGTTGTATTTTACATCTCGATATCAGAGATGGGAAAATTTGGCTCCAACATAATGGCACGGAGAATGATATTGCAGCAGAACTGGTGGAAATGGGAGTTGCTAAGACCGATATTGTAATTGGTTTTCACTCTCCTTTTAAGCGTCAATTTACTGAATATGCAGTTGGTTAGCGATCGCGTCGTCGATCCACGCACTGTCTTAATTGGTGAAGGGCGATCTTGGCTTGGAAGTTATTCCCATCTCTAAACTCATTGATGCGATTATTGCTGCAATTCTCTCAGAGCGATCGGGCAATTTTTCTGCTATGCCTGATGAGGATGATTAAACAAAAGTAATTATTGATTGTTGAAGACCAACAGCATAAAAAAACACAAGTTACTCATAAATAATGCTATTGTGCTAACGCCATTCCATCAGCACGAGGTTCTGACGCAGCCACAAATCCTCCAGCTTGCGACAAAATTATTTGACCTTTGCCAAACATCGTATATGGAGCAATTTGAATATTGTGACCCCGATCGCGCAGTTCCTGCACAATCCCAGGTGAAACTCCTGACTCAACTAACACCTGATTGTCACTAATAAACCGCCAGCGAGGAGCATCAAGCGCTGCTTGAGGATTCATCCCATAGTCTGTTAAATTGAGAACCATCTGTAAGTGTCCTTGAGGCTGCATAGGGGCTCCCATTACCCCAAATGGCCCTAACGGGCGATCTCCTTCGGTAATAAATCCAGGAATAATTGTATGGAAAGGACGTTTAGAAGGCGCTACCTGATTTGGATGACTCTCTAACGTAAAGCCAGCACCGCGATTGTGAAGCGCAATTCCCGTCCCAGGAACCAGGATACCGCACCCGAAGCCCCTGTAGTTGGACTGAATTAAAGAAACCATCAGTTCTTGGTCAGCCGTTGCTAGATAGACAGTTCCTCCTGAAGCCAACCCAGGTTTTGCTAAGGAAAATGCTTGATGTTCGATCGACTGTCTGCGCTTGGTAGCATAGGCTTTATCTAAAAGCTGTTCGCAAGATACTTCCATAAATCCTGGATCGCCAACGTGGCGGTATACATCGGCAAAAGCTAGCTTCATCGCTTCGATTTGTTGGTGGTAGCTATAGGAAGACTCACGAGGAACAGAAGCGAGATCGAATCCTTCAAGAATATTGAGCGCCATTAACGCTGCAATTCCTTGAGTGTTGGGGGGAATCTCCCAGATCCGATATTGACGATATTGTGTAGAAATTGGATTTACCCAAAGCGATTCGTGATTAGCCAAATCGGTAGCGTTAAGTAAACCGCCTGTCTCTGTAGCAAACTCGACGATCTCTTCTGCCAGTCTGCCACGATAAAAACTTTCTCCATTGCTATCAGCAATTTCTTCGAGGGTTTGAGCATGGATAGGACTGCTCCAGACTTCGCCAGGATTGGGGGCGTGTCCTCGGGAAAAAAAGACCTGTTTAAATGGGACAAATTGAGGAGCATCGAGTGATAAATAAATGTTTTCGGCTCGTTTCCAAGCTGCTGCAGTTACTGGAGACACAAGAAACCCCTCTTTAGCGTAGCGAATAGCTGGAGCAAATAACTGTTCAAACCGCAGCTTTCCCCAACGTTTCCATAGAGTCTGCCAAGCCGAAACTGCTCCTGGTACAGTCACTGCAAGCCAACTTAATTCGGGTACAGACTTTAACCCAGTAAAAGTCTCCAAGCTCATGGCTTGAGGACTTTTGCCTGAACCATTGAGTCCGTGTAGCTTACCATCCCAAACCAAAGCAAAAGCATCACCGCCAATACCGTTGGAGGTCGGTTCGACAACAGTCAGCGCGATTGCCGAGGCGATCGCAGCATCCACTGCATTACCGCCTGCCCAAAACATCTCTATTCCCGCTAGTGTCGCTAGAGACTGGCTAGTGGCTACAGCATAATGTTTTCCAAGTACGACTCGACGCTGAGAAGGGTAGGGATACTGAGTAAGATTGTATTTCATATATAAACCTGAATTAAGAGGTCATCGAGCAATGGCTGACTTAATTAAATATTCCGAATGGTACGGAGAATGATATTGCAGCAGAACTGGTAGAAATGGGAGTTGCTAAGACCGAATTGTAATTGGTTTTCACTCTCCTTTTAAGCGTCAATTTACCGAATATGTAGTTGGTTAGCGATCGCCAGGAAGATGTAGTTAAAATGATGAAGCGAATCAGCATCAAAATGTGAAATATGTCTTTCACTAACTGAGGTCACAGACTCTCCCAATGCCAAAGACAGCTTTTGATTAATTAGAGAATTATTTCCTCTTATTTTACGTCCGTCGGGGAATGTAACTACCAGGATATCTCCATCATATTCTGCTTGAAAATTAAATAAACCTTCAATCTTGCAAAATCTGCGAGTGTTTTTTCCCCCACCAAATTTTCCTTGATTATTTTCAATTGCAAACTAGCGATCGCCAATAACTCCGCGTTTATTTACAGACAATTCTCTACAAGATTCACCAAGCAAAGATTTGACAGGATAACGCCATAATCGCTTAATTTTTCCCTCAACTCCATTTTGGATGTTCATTTTATTTTGCCTTGCAATACTAGACAATCTTAGGACGTTTTTTTACTAATATCCTCTGTTTCATCAGATTAATGATTAAAAAGCTTGCCGCCTCTTCCTAGAGATCTCAAATGAATTCTATATTGGGATGCATTTTCTTGCTGATACATTCTAGTGGCAATAAAATACAGATATATAGTACTAAATATTAATGACTAACTAGTAGGTAAATTAGACAAATGAGTGAACGTAAGGTAGCTTTAATCACGGGTATCACAGGTCAAGACGGTTCATATTTAAGCGAATTTTTATTGGATCAAGGTTATGAAGTCCATGGCGTTATTCGTCGTACTTCTACCTTCAATACCGATCGCATCGATCATATTTATATCGATCCTCATAGTCCTGAAGCGAAATTATTTCTACACTATGGTGATTTAACTGATGGCACTACCCTCAGAAGAATTCTCGAACAGGTTAAGCCCATCGAAATTTACAATTTGGGCGCTCAATCTCATGTTCGTGTTAGTTTTGATTCTCCCGAATATACTGTCGACTCTGTGGCGATGGGTGCTTTACGTATCCTAGAAGCGGTTAGAGACTATCAGCAACGAACTGGGATTGAAGTAAGATTTTATCAAGCTGGCTCATCAGAAATGTTTGGTAAAGTCATTGAAGTTCCCCAAACAGAGAATACTCCTTTTTATCCTCGTAGTCCTTATTCCTGCGCTAAAGTTTATGCCCACTGGCAGACAATTAACTATCGTGAATCTTACGATCTCTTTGCCTGTAACGGTATTTTATTTAACCATGAATCTCCTCGTCGAGGTGAAACCTTTGTTACCCGCAAGATTACTAGAGCGATCGCTCGTATTGTCGAAGGTACGCAAAAGAAACTTTACTTGGGTAATTTAGACTCTAAAAGAGATTGGGGCTACGCTAAAGATTACGTCAGAGCGATGTGGCTGATGCTGCAACAAGACCAACCCGATGATTATGTTGTAGCCACAGGGGAAACTTACGAAATCAAAGAATTTCTCGATATTGCCTTTGGTCACGTTAATTTAGACTGGCACGATTATGTCGCTTTTGACCCACGCTATCTTCGTCCAGCAGAAGTAGATCTTTTAATTGGCGATCCGACTAAAGCCAAAGAAAAACTCGGTTGGGCCCCATCAGTTACCTTTGAAGAGCTGGTCAAACTGATGGTTAATGCTGATTTGATTAACCTCAATCTACCAACTCCCGATGGCAGTAAGGGGGTCGATAGCACTTTAAATCGTCGTAATTTTGCCAGCATTGTCGATTAAGTAACACTTTCGTGATTTGAACCGATTCGCGACTTAATACTTAAAATACTTACGTATCCAATCTTAATTAGCAATGTTAAGTTTACAAGACAAAAATATCCTGGTAACAGGTGGCAATGGTTTTCTAGGTAAGCAGGTAGTCAATCAGCTATGTCAAGCTGGGGCTAGCATCGACAGAATTAGCACACCGCGATCGCGTGAATTAGACCTGTGTAAGTGGGAAAATTGCCAACAGGCAGTTAAACAACAGGAAATAGTGATTCATCTAGCTGCTCACGTAGGTGGTATTGGTCTAAACCGAGAAAAGCCCGCTGAATTGTTTTATGACAACCTGATGATGGGGACACAGTTAATTCATGCTGCCTATCAAGAAGGGGTGTCCAAGTTTGTCTGCGTCGGCACAATTTGCGCCTATCCTAAATTTACACCCGTACCGTTTAAGGAAGATGACCTGTGGAATGGTTATCCTGAAGAAACTAATGCTCCCTATGGGATCGCCAAGAAAGCTCTCTTGGTTCAGCTAGAAGCCTATCGTCAGCAGTACGGTTTTAACGGCATTTATCTTTTGCCCGTTAATCTTTATGGGCCTGAAGATAATTTCGATCACCGTAGCTCCCACGTAATTCCTGCGTTGATTCGTAAGGTTTATGAGGCACAGGAGCGAGGAGATAGAGAGTTACTTGCTTGGGGTGATGGTAGTCCCACTCGCGAATTTCTTTATTCTACTGATGCTGCGCGAGGTATTGTCATGGCGACTCAAAGCTATGATGAAGCTGCTCCAGTGAATCTTGGCACAAATCAGGAAGTAAAGATTAAAGATCTAGTCGAAACTATTTGTGAGCTAATGGGTTTTGAGGGAGAAATTGTCTGGCAAACCGATCAGCCTAATGGACAACCCCGTCGTTGTTTAGATACTCAAAGAGCTAAAGAAAAGTTTGGCTTCGTGGCGGAAACTGAATTTCGCCAAGGCTTGAAAAACACGATTGAATGGTATCGTCAACATGCTGTAATTTCAGTTTAATGTTGATAAGTTAGCTATTTTGCCGATCGCTTTGAGAGGATAAGTTGCTCCTACTCTTGGCGATCGCTGGTTATTGATGTAGTTCTTTTGATAGAATTATCTTTTCCAAAGTGAAGATGTAATTATTTTTGCTTTGAGGTAACCATAAAAACTGGAGCAGTCAAAAAATGACCATGAACAATTCTCAAAAAGCAGCCACCAAAGCGATCGCTTTGTTTCTTTCTCTAGGTATGATGTCCTCTCTGGCAGGGTGTGAGGCACCTAACACTGATAGTGACGATGGGGATGACACTTCGATTGAGCAACCTGCTACCCAAGGCGAAGATGTTGAAGGTGGTGAAGATGCTGAAGGTGGCGAAGGTGGTGAAGACGGTTAACTTAGATCAAGGTTAACCTTTACCCATACTGAACACCATTCTTTCAAAATCAAACTTTCAAAATCAAAGTTATGGTAGTAGTTATTTAAACAGATTGTCCCCTCGCCTAACAGGACAAGGTTCATTAAGTTAAGGGGACTTTAAAGTTTTTGCCCTAAAGGATTCCCTACGGTCACGGAGTTTTTTATTAGAAGTTAAAAGCTAAAAGCTAATAAATCAAAGCTAATTCATTTCAGGCATTAATAAGCTTTCATTTATTTTATACTTTAACTTTTAGTAAATTATGTTGAAAAAATGAGATAAATATGATAACTAAAAAAGTCTCTAAAGAATTATAATAGGCAAGAGTTTAACAATATTTAGCGTTGCTAAATTATAATTAATGAATTTTTTATCAACAGCTTTTTTGGCTTTAGGGCTAGCTGCCGACGCTTTTACCGTTTCTCTTTCCTGTGGATTATTGATCAAAAGAATCAAAATCAATAAGGCTTTAAAAATAGCTTTATTTTTTGGTTTTTTTCAATTTTTGATGCCTTTAATTGGTTGGTTAGTAGGGATTAATTTTAGTGACCTTATTGCCAACTACGATCATTGGATTGCTTTTAGCTTATTAAGCTTGATTGGTGGAAAGATGATCTATGAATCATTCCAATTAGAGCATGAATCTAAAAAATTTAATCCTCTAGATTCATCCACTCTCTTAGTTTTAGCGATCGCGACCAGTATTGATGCTTTAGCTGCGGGTTTAGGATTATCTTTATTAAAGATATCTATTACTTCAACAGCAGTTTTAATTGGCGCAATTACTTTTAGTTTATCTTTTATTGGAGTTTTTATTGGTCATAGAATTGGTAATAAATTCAGTAATAAAATAGAAATTATCGGGGGATTAATTTTAATCTTTATTGGCAGCAAAATTTTATGTGAACATTTAATCTCTTAAATTATTAAATTATTATTATCAATCAATAAAAAAAACTTAAAAGGCGATCGCGTTCTGGCAAAACCTCTTGACTATATAAGTACGTAAACAGTAGCATGATAATTAAGTAACCTTTCAATACTTCTCGTTTAAGCTTTGTTATTGATTAGTTAAGTAGTAGGTAGTAGGTAGTAGGTAGTAGGTAGCGTTACTTGTTACTTGTTACTCGTTACTTTTCTAGCCTCATAGATTAATCCGCATTTGTTAAACGAGAAGTATTGAGTAACCTTTTTACTTACTATCGATTATGGATGCAATTACTTATACTCAAGCTCGGAAAAACTTTTCAGCGGTAATGAATCAAGTATGTGATGACCATGCACCAGTAATTATTACTCGACAGTCAGAACGCCCTGTGGTAATGATGTCTTTAGAAGACTACAGCGCGCTCGAAGAAACTATGTACCTGCTCAAAAGTCCTGCTAATGCTCAACGTCTTTATCAAGCATTGGAAAAGCTAAAAGGAAAAAATTATCAAAAGCATGAACTAATTGAAGAGTAATGCTCAGATGGACATCATGTTTTTAGATGATGCTTGGCAGGATTATTTGTATTGGCAAAAAATTGACAAGCAAGTATTTAAACGAATTAACCAATTGATTAAAGATATCCAGAGAAATCCTTTTGAGGGCTTAGGAAAACCTGAACCTTTGAAGTTTGATCTGTCTGGTTTATGGTCACGCAGAATCAATCAAGAACATCGGCTTATCTATCAGATTAAGGACGATTGCATTGTTATTGTTCAATGCCGTTATCATTACTAAAAAAATCATTTTTGAGTTAAAGATTACTGATTGCGATCGCATTATTGATCAAATAAATTGAGCAAATAAATGTTTTCGAGATCTAGCCAAAAAAAAGATGCCCAGGGTAGGACATCTAATTTAAGTACAAGAAGCGTTGAGCCTAACGAGTGTAAGCATCTAAACTAATTTCAACGGGTTCGATATCCCAGATTTGTTCACAGTATTCTTTAATAGTGCGATCGCTAGAAAATTTACCCATCCGTGCCGAATTTAAGATCGACATTTTTGTCCATGTTTGCTGATCTTTATAAGTCTCAGAAACTTTCTCTTGACAGTCGATATAGTCTTGATAATCAGCTAATAGCATGTAGGGATCATCATAGAGTAGAGAATCGACGATCGGCTTAAATAGTTTAGTGTCACCATGACTAAAATCACCGTGAGCAATGCGATCGATGACCTCTTTAAGTTCTTCGTTAGCGTTATAAAAAGCAATGGGATCGTAGCCATCTGCTTTCATTTGATACACTTCTTCAGCAGTAAGACCAAACAAGAAAAAGTTTTCTGCTCCCGCCTCTTCACGGATTTCAATATTAGCGCCATCGAGGGTGCCGATAGTTAAAGCACCATTCATCGCAAACTTCATGTTACCAGTCCCAGAAGCTTCTTTCCCTGCTGTAGAAATCTGTTCTGATAGATCGGCAGCAGGATAGATTTTTTGTCCGAGAGAGACGTTAAAGTTGGGTAAAAACACCACTTTTAAACGATTTCTAACGTCAGGATCTTTATTAACTACTTCCCCTACCGCGTTAGCAAACTTGATAATTAGCTTTGCCATAAAGTAGCCAGGAGCAGCTTTGCCACCAAAGATAAAAGTACGAGGTACGATCTCGATATTAGGATTGTGCTTAATGCGGTTATAGAGAGTAATAATATGCAACACCATCAAGTGTTGGCGTTTATACTCGTGAATTCTTTTAACTAGGACATCAAAGATCGAATCAACGTTAACATCGACGTTACTCAACTTTTTAATTTGAGCCGCTAGAGTAATTTTGTTCTGACGCTTAATATCTCGCCACTGTTCACGGAATTGGGCATCATCAATATACTTTTCCAGCACCCTCATCTCATCGAGGTTTTTGAGCCAACTATCGCTTTGAGTTCGTTCCGTTATTAGCTTGGCTAATCTAGGGTTGCTTAACAAGATCCAGCGACGAGGAGTTACGCCGTTAGTTTTATTAAAAAACTTCTCTGGCCACAACTTCGCAAAACCTTGGAGAGTATATTTTTGGAGTAATTGAGTGTGTAAAGCTGCTACACCGTTAATCGCATGGCTACCAACACAGGCAAGATTTGCCATGCGCACTTTTTGCTCTGCGCCTTCTTCAATGATCGACAACTCTGATGCTAGTTCTTCGTCATTAGGAAACCAGGTACGAATATCTTCGAGAAAACGGTGATTGATTTCATAGATGATTTCAATATGTCTGGGAAGCATCCGACTAAAGAGACTAACTGACCATCTTTCTAAAGCTTCTGGGAGTAAGGTGTGGTTAGTATATGCCAGGGTTTGTTGAGTAATATCCCAAGCCCGATCCCAATCCATATCGTGTTCATCGATCAACAGACGCATTAACTCAGCAACTGCTACTGCGGGGTGAGTATCATTGAGCTGAATTGCTGCTCTTGAGTGAAAGTTGCTTAGATCGGGATGAACGTGAAGGTGAATCTTAATTAGATCCTGAAGTGAAGCAGAAACAAAGAAATACTGCTGTGCTAAACGTAATTCTTTACCCTGGGGTGTATTGTCGTTGGGATAAAGTACTTTAGAGATAGTTTCCGAACTCATCTTTTCCGCCACAGCGCGGTCATAATTACCTGCGTTAAAAGCTTCAAAGTTAAACTGTTCACTGGCTTCCGCTTTCCAGAGTCGCAAAGAGTTGACGGTGTTGGTGCGATATCCAGCGACAGGAGTATCGTAGGGGACGGCTTTTACTTTGCGATCGCAAATCCAGGAAGTACGATTATGTCCTTGGGGATCGCGATAGGTTTCGGTATGTCCCCCCAGCTTGACTTCCACGGAATCTTCGGGACGAGCAATTTCCCAAGGATTTTTGAACATCAGCCAATTATCTGGAATTTCTGCTTGCCAACCATCTCTCAATGCTTGGTGGAAGATGCCGAACTCATAACGGATACCATAACCAATTGCAGGCATTTCCAGGTTAGCTAAAGAGTCCAGAAAGCAGGCTGCAAGTCTTCCCAAGCCACCATTCCCCAAACCAGGATCTGGTTCTTCTTCCACTAAATCTTCAAGATTGAGGTTAAATTCTCTAACCACCTCGCGCATTTTCTCGTAGATCCCCAGAGAAATCAGATTATTCTCTAAATGACGACCCATTAAAAACTCGGCAGAAAGATAGGAAACTACTTTAACGTTTTCTTCGTAGTAGGTACGACTTGTCTTAATAAAGCGACGTAGTAGGCGATCGCGCACTGTAAAGGCTAGTGCTTGATAATAATCATGGAGAGTAGCATTAGATTCGTCTTTGCCCTGAATATAAAACAGATTATCCGCAAAGGCTCGTTTAAGAGTATCCACACTCATTCCCGTGCGATCGTCTTCTATCTGAATATTACGATTAGTCAAATTACTAGCAGTAACTGTTTGACCAAGCTGTCGATCGGTTTTTGAGTCCATATTTCCCTAAAGATAACGTTGATATAAAGGATTGCTTAAGGCATAAACAGATAATCTGCTTTTAAAATCGACAATACCAGCGATCGTCACGATAACGTGAACATCGCTGCCTAAATGATTTTGTATAGCTCGCTTCTATGTTGCCACGTCAAATGCGATTTAACTGTTTATAGATTACTACTAGATTTAAGCTTAAAGGCTGAGCAAGACCCAACCCTTAATCTTTGGTTGAGAAACTAAGCATTTAACTTGAGCCTTTTGGCCCTAACCCAATTTTGCCAGCATAGACAGCGCGATCGCCTAATTCTTCTTCAATCCGCAACAGACGATTATACTTGGCAA
This sequence comes from Pleurocapsa minor HA4230-MV1, assembly GCA_019359095.1. Taxonomy (NCBI): domain Bacteria; kingdom Bacillati; phylum Cyanobacteriota; class Cyanophyceae; order Pleurocapsales; family Pleurocapsaceae; genus Pleurocapsa; species Pleurocapsa minor. The sequence continues at coordinate 209,453 of JAHHHZ010000017.1, forward strand.
CTCTTTCACTACGGCACAGAGAGCCAGTTTTGATTTGTCCTGCACGGGTTGCCACCGCTAGATCGGCGATCGTCGTGTCTTCAGTTTCTCCCGAACGATGACTAATTACAGAACGATAACCACTGCGAGTCGCCAGGTCAATCGTTTCTAAGGTTTCTGTTAAAGTACCAATTTGATTTAACTTAATCAAAATAGCATTACCCACCTTAAGGTCAATGCCTTTTTGCAGTCTGGTCTTGTTGGTGACAAATAAATCATCTCCCACTAGCTGAATTTTCGAGCCTAATTTATCGGTTAGAGTCTTCCAGCTATCCCAATCATCTTCATGGAGAGCATCTTCAATCGAGATAATGGGATATTTCTCAACTAATTCTGCCATATAGTCGATAAACTCCTCTGGGGAATGAGCTTCGCCGTCATAGGTATACTTACCATCAGCATAAAATTCACTAGCAGCCACATCCATTGCCAAAGCAATTTCTGACCCAGGCTGGTAGCCCGATTTTTCAATCGCTGTGATTAGTAAGTCTAAAGCTTCCTGATTTGAACCTAGATTGGGCGCATACCCCCCTTCATCCCCTACTCCAGACAAGAGACCTTTTTCGCCTAAAACTTGACTCAGGGTGGCAAATACTTCCGCTCCCCAGCGCAGAGCTTCGCGAAAAGAATCTGCTCCCACGGGCATAATCATAAACTCTTGAAAATCAACATTATTATCCGCATGAGAACCACCGTTAATCACGTTCATCATAGGGACTGGTAGCACGTTAGATAGAGGGCCGCCCAAATAACGATAAAGAGGTAGCTCAACCTCCGCTGCTGCTGCTTTAGCAGTCGCCAGAGACACGGCTAAGATTGCGTTTGCTCCCAAGTTTTTTTTGTTGGGAGAACCATCACGGTCAATCATAATCTGATCTACTGTGGCCTGTTCTAAAGCATCCACGTCTAGCAGTTCAGGGGTGATTTTTTCTTTAACGTTACGGACGGCGATTAAAACTCCTTTACCTCCATAACGATTTTTGTCCCCATCACGCAATTCATGAGCTTCAAAACTTCCTGTAGAAGCACCACTAGGCACTTGAGCCAAACCGACTGCTCCAGTTTCCAAACGTACTTCTGCTTCAATAGTAGGACGACCACGGGAATCTAAAATCTCTCTTGCAGCGATCGCTTCAATTACGGCTTCTGATTGGTTAAGCATCTATTCTCCTGATTAAAATTTGAGACATCTCGACAAAGATGCAAGCGCAAATTAATATATCGTTTTTTGTGACCATAACGTTAATTCACAACGCAACCCACAAGATTTATTGGGGCGAAAGTCCCTCACCCTTACCGAGAGTAAAAGTATTCTTTCCTAGTTAATATCTGGTTAATATTTAGGCAGAAACCAACATCTGTGTTTCTTTAGCTGCCATGGTTAAGATCAAGTCGATCGCCCGATTTGAATAGCCCCATTCATTGTCATACCAGGCGATGACTTTGAAGAAGTTACTATTTAACTCCATCCCAGCAGTCGCATCAAAGATGCTTGAGTGGGGATCGCCTGTAAAATCTGTCGAAACTACGGGGTCGCTAGTATAGCCTAAGACTCCTTGCATTTCACCCTGGGCTGCGGTTGCCATGACTCGACAGATTTCATCATAAGTCGTTGCCCGCTCAGTACGAAAAGTCAGATCTACTACCGAGACATCAGGTGTCGGTACTCGCATTGCCATTCCTGTTAGCTTACCTGACAACTGGGGTAATACTAGTGCCACGGCTTTAGCTGCCCCTGTGGAGGCGGGAATGATATTTTGACCCGCACTGCGCCCTGAGCGTAAATCCTTTGCATTAAAGCCATCTACCGTTGGCTGAGTCGCTGTTACGGCATGAATAGTGGTCATCAAACCTTCTTTCAAACCAAAGTTGTCTTCAATTACCTTGGCAATGGGAGCAAGACAATTAGTGGTGCAGCTGGCATTAGAAACGATCGCATCAACTCGGGGATCGAATTGGTCATGATTAACTCCCATCACCAGAGTTTTAACCCGATCGGGATCTTTAGTGGGAGCAGAGATCACGACTCTGTTTGCTCCAGCAGTCAAATGTTTTGACGCTCCCTCATGGGTGGTAAATAATCCTGTCGCTTCGACGACATAATCTACTTGGTATTCTTTCCAGGGTAATTCTTCAGGATTTCTAACTGAAATACAGGGAATATGTCTGCCGTTAACGACGATTCCGTTATCTTGCTCCTCTACGCTGCCTGTAAAACGACCATGAGTAGAATCATATTTTAACAAATAGGCGATCGCTGATGCGGGAACTAAATCATTAATGCAAACAAATTCAATCTGAGGATTATCTAGTCCAGCACGCAATACTAATCGACCAATGCGCCCAAAGCCGTTAATTGCTACTTTGACGGTTGCCATGATTACTCCTTGAAATTATATGTGTGAACTCAAAAAATGCTTGTTTGCCCCAATCATCTTGCTTGCAGTTTTCTCTGAGGCTTAACCACTATTAAATCTGCAAAAGCAAATTTTTTAAACAGTGAATTGCTTAAGAAAAAATAAATATCTCTTTAACTATCCTGTTTCAACCAAATGATTTACTTTTGCTTTGGATGTCTTTCTGTGCGATAGCGGTAAAACATCTTAACTCAACTTAATTCTTCTGTTAAATATTTTCTCCGCTCTGGATTGGATTTCGGCTCAAATCTAGCTAGATTAAATTTACCAAAACTAAATTTCTAACATGAGTAATAAATCAGAAGCCAAAGGCGATCTCAAGCAGTTATTAATTAATAAAGCTGCCGAAACAGCGATCGCTGCTTCAGTAGAATCCGCCGACAATATTGATGTAAACCTAGACAGTAATATCCCTCAACTACTTCAAGGAGAAACAACTTCTCTCAAAATAGTGGGAGAAAAAATTATTGCTGTTAAAGATATTCACCTAGAAAAAATAGATATCACTTCCCAAGATCTATCTCTCAATTTAACCCAGGCGATTTTGGGTAAAATAGCTTTTGAACAGCCAGGTAACTTCCAGGTCAAACTAGTCTTTACCCAGTCAGATTGCGATCGCCTCTTGAATTCAGCACATGTCAGGACTCTCTTACAAAATTTAGCTTTAACAATCGCTCAAGACTCAGCAAGTTTTCATCTTCAGGAGTCTGAATGTAAATTAGAGCAAGATGGAAAGTTGTTTTTAATCACCACAATTGTTTTAAATCGAGAACAACAGATTAAGACTGTGAGATTTAAAATCGCCTTGCAGTTTTACCAAGCTGGTTTGGGGATTAAATTTATTGGGAGTAGCTATCTTGGGGATCAAACTTTTGATTTAGACGAAATAATAGCGATTATGAATAAAGTTCGTGACTTGCTTTATCTGCGACACTTTGCTAATGACGATTTAGCCTTCAATCTTACGAGCATTCAAATCGAAGACCAACAGCTAATGCTCAAAGGCGATACCCAAATCAAAAGATTACCCGACTCCATTTCTCAATCAATAAAATCTGTCACCTCCAAACTAAATGATTAGTAATCAGTAATCAGTAATCAGTAATTACTGACTGTTCATTGCTCACCTAAAATCTTAAAATAGAGTAATAGACTACTAAAAAACTACGTTAGGAGTGTTAGGAATTGATAGATCGAGAACAGCAAGCTCCTCAGCTACCTAAACTACCAACTTCCGCAATTGAGACAGAGGAGGGTTTACAGGCAAACACCCAAAGCTGGTTTGAATATCCAGTTAAAGCCCAGCCTCATCACACCGACTATGCGGGGATTGTTTGGCATGGTACATATCTAACTTGGATGGAAGAAGCCAGGGTAGAATATTTAAGATCGATTGGAATCGAGTTTGCCGATTTAGTGGCAATGGGTTGCGATCTACCAGTAGTTGAACTTTCCCTGCGCTATCATCTGCCAATTCAGTTGGGGGTATCTGCCATAGTCAAGGCTCGCTTAGTAGAAACCAAGGGAGTCAGCATTAATTGGGACTATGAAATACAGTCCTACGATCGACAAGAAATATTTTTAACAGGGAAGGTTGTATTAGTCGGGGTAGATCGAGAAAAAGGTAAGATTATGCGTCAGCTCCCATCTAAAGTCCAAGAAGCCCTAGTCAAGCACACTACAGCCTAATTAAAGTGACGGCAATGTTGCCGCCGAAACAAATATCCACATCAGTTCCCACGGTGCGATCGCGTTTGGCATATTCTCCTTGATAGTAATAAGTATCCCCTTCAACTCTGTAATCAACAGGTAAAGGGGCAATACTTGGTTCACACAAAATAATCTTAGGTTCAGGCTGATCTGCTTCTAGGTGCGGTAAATTAACGTTCCAAAAGCTGCCAGGAGGCAAAGGACGAGGTAGTAGATCCTTAAGTACTTTACTTGTCCAATCAGCTGCCACCGACCAATCAATTACCAGGGGATTTTTAATCCAGTGAGAAATAGCAATACCAGGAATACCATGAATTGCTGCTTCTCTTACCGCCGCTACTGTACCTGAAATATAAACATCTGTACCAAGATTGCCTCCTGCATTGATCCCCGACAAAACTAATTTGGTATTGGTAGCTATTTTAGTAATAGCTATACGAGTGCAGTCAACAGGAGTTCCCTCTATGGCATATTCATTTGGAGACCTTTTTTCTAGCTTGATACCTTGGTTAGTTGTGACCTGATGTCCACAGCCAGAATGTGGTTGTTTCGTAGCAACTATGATGCTTTCTCCTGTTACAGCCTGTTGCAAAGCTCGAAGCCCAGGGGCATCAATGCCATCGTCGTTAGTTAAGATAATTGTCATTAGTTGCTGAGAACTCTGGTAAATAGAAATACATCATCCTGTGGAAACTTAAGTTTAAATGCTGATTCTTGCTTTAGTTTAGCTAATAGAGTCTTGGCTATTTCAGCCGAACTTCCTCAATCAGGATGGCGCAAATTAAGCAGGTTATCGGCAAATTTTCCTAATTCTTTATAATTTAAGTCCTCAACTGAGCGCTTATAACCGATAAATGTAGATCGATGTAGATGTGTCAGGGCAAACCGCCGTCCGCAAAAATTTACTGACCTAGATAGGCTTCTAAGACCAAATCATTACTTTGAATTTCTGCTGGGGTGCCTGATGCGAGATTAGTTCCTTCGGCTAAAACCCAAACGCGATCGCACAAACTCATAATCACGTCCATGTTATGTTCAATAATTAAAAAGGAAATTCCCTGCTGATTCCAGTTAACAATATGTTCGCAAATCTGATTAATTAAGGTTGGGTTGACCCCCGCTGCTGGTTCATCCAGCAAAATGAGTTTGGGATTAGTCATCAAAGTTCGAGCCATCTCTAAAAGCTTCCTCTGTCCCCCAGATAATGCTCCTGCGTAGTCGTGAGCTTTGGCAGCCAAGCCGACAGATTCTAAAATATCCATTGCTTTTGCTTTATTAGCCCGTTCCTCGACTCTTAATTTTTTTTGTTGCCACCAAACCTGAAAAAAATTTTCTCCCGTCTGATTTGGCGTAGCTAAGAGCATATTTTCTAATACTGACAAGCGAGATAGTACTCTGGCTACTTGAAAAGTACGGATAAATCCTAGTTGTGCAATTTTATGGGATGGTAAATGATGAATTGGCTGATGATCGAACAAGATCTCGCCCCGATCTGCCTCAATAAAGTTAGCCAGCAAATTAAACAAAGTTGTTTTTCCTGCTCCATTAGGGCCAATTAATCCCGTAATACTACCTTTTCTCACCTCCAAACAAGCATTATTCACCGCCTTGATCCCACCAAAGCTTTTCGATAAATTTGTTGCCTGGAGTAAAAACTCCGTTGATGAATCTAACTGCACGTGACTTCCTCAACAATAAATAATATTCGTTGCGCGATAATTTTATTTAAAAGGGTATCAAAAGTTTTCTAAATTAGCTCTAAATCTTGATTTTACAGAATGACAACTCAGTAAGTGTCCAGTATTTAAAACAGATCTGATTAAAGAAAAATTAAGGTAGTAAATAGAGTGGAGCAAATTGTAATTCATTAATGACTCAGTTAAAATCGCCGCACAATTCAACTAATTTAAACCCCGAGAAAACTGATGAATTAAATTCGCGTATATCTCCTTGGTTAGCGAAACTACTTTATCCTCTTGGATGTTATCTGGTTATACCAGGTTTTTTTGGCAAAATAGAAATTTTTGGTCAAGAACATATTCCCCGACAAGGCCCCGTGATCGTTGCCCCAACACATCGTTCTCGCTGGGACGCTTTTATTGTGCCTTATGCTCTTGGTCGATTAGTCAGTGGTCGCGACTTACGGTTTATGGTTTCTGTTAATGAAGTAAAAGGCATTCAAGGTTGGGTAATCCGCCACATGGGTGGTTTTCCTGTGGATACCGAGCGCCCTCAGCTAAATAGCGTACGCCATAGCATTGAACTATTACAGTCGAATCAGGAAATGCTGGTAATTTTTCCCGAAGGCGGTATTTTTAATGATTATCAAATCCATCCCCTTAAAAGAGGCGTAGCGGCGATCGCTCTTCAAGCAGAAACAGACAAATTGACCAGAGGGGTTAAAATATTACCTGTAGGCATTCGCTATAGTCAGCCCTATCCCACCTGGGGATCGGACGTTAGAGTAGATATTGGTGTTCCTTTAACAGTAAAAAAATATTACGGTAAATCATTACGGCAAAGTTCCCAGAAGCTAACAGCAGCCCTACAAGAAAGTTTGGAAAAACTGTATGAGACTTAAAACAGTCTCATCTTTTCAGCTATTTTGCTCAAAAACTAACACAAATAAAATTTCTAATTTACTATGGAGAAATCTTAAATGCTATGTAGTTTGACAAAATAAATTGATTACTGAGTTTATAATATCAGCTTGAGAGTTACAGAATACTTATTATATGAATCCACTGTTTTTATTAACCAGCATTAACTTACGAAAAACCTCACGAGGTTGAATTCTGTCTTCACTAAATGTTGCTCGATTAATTTCCAACTCCCTAAGTTACTAGTTAAAAACCGCTGTGGCGTCTGCTAGCTAGAGAAATCTTTAACTCCGATCTACTCGGAGGATGCTCAATAGTTTAAAACATCCATGTCACATCCTGAGCCCCAAATTGAATGCTCGAACCCTCAATGTCTAGCCTCTAATGATTTAGAAGCGAGTATTTGTGATCGATGTAGCACCCCCATAATCAGACGCTATTTATGGAGTAGTGAGCGGGCGATCGCGACCGAGCAAAAGCAGACCCTGATTAATGAACGATATTTAGCCTTAACTGAGCAAATATTTCTGGATACTCAACCTAGCAAAGCGCCTCTTACCCCTGAAGAAGTTCCCCCTGAAATAGTAGTTTATCTCCAGCTTTTTGCTTACTATCCTCATATTCCTCAACCTTATGGTTTGTTAAACGATCGACGGACGTGGCTATTCGATTATGGCACTGTCCCCACTAGTTCGACGGGAGAACTAACTTATCCTCAAGAGTTAACCCCCAAAGTTCAAGATTTATGGTTCGGCGCAACACCTCTACAACAGTTAAACTGGCTTTGGCAAATTGCCAAACTGTGGCATCCTCTTTCTCTTAAGGGAGTCGCAGCTACTTTATTAGAACCTGAGCTGATCAGAATTAACGGGCAGATCCTCCAGTTAAGGCAGCTACAGATAGATGGCGATCGGCGCGCCAATCTTCAAGATTTAGGCAATTTATGGTCTCAATGGGCAGAACATGCCCATCCTAATATTAAGGAAGTAGTTCTCAAGCTGGCTGCTAATTTAAAGACAGGCGTTATTGCTCAAGCTAGCCAGCTACTTGGATTGCTAGATCGGGCGATCGCTCTTTATTGTCAAACTCAGCAGTATTCTTACCAAACATATGCCCTGAGCGATTCTGGGCCGAGTCGCAGTAACAACGAAGATGCAGCTTATCCGCTTTACTCGCGTCCCGAAGATATTACCTCTACCAACAATAGTCTGGCAATTGTTTGTGATGGTGTAGGCGGTCATGATGGTGGAGAAATTGCTTCAGGGGAGACAATTAAGTATTTACAAGGTAAAATTTCTGTCCTGAAGCTAGATGAACTAAAACCACACAAGATTTTCAACAAGCTAGTAAAATATATCAAAGGTGCAAACGATCTAATTAATCAGCGCAATGACACCGAGCAGCGTCAGGAAAGACAGCGCATGGGTACAACTCTAGTGATGGCTCTTGCTCACGCTCAAGAAATGTATCTTAGCCATATTGGTGATTCCCGCATTTATTGGATCACTCATAATAGTTGTCACCAAATGACTGTTGACGATGATTTAGCTTCTAGAGAAGTTCGTTTAGGCTATGCCCTATATCGAGATTCTTTACAATATCCTTCAGCAGGGGCATTGATTCAAGCTTTGGGCATGAGAGGTTCAGCAGCGCTCCATCCTAATTTACAACGCTATATTATCGATCGTGAATGCGTTTTCTTGCTTTGCACCGATGGTTTAAGCGATTTTGACCGTATAGAACAGCAGTGGAAACAAAATATCTTGCCACTTTTAGAAGGGAAGCAAGACCTTGCCAGTGCAGTCAAAGATTTGATTGCTTTAGCCAATGAGAAAAATGGTCACGATAACGTGACGGTGGCGCTAGTTCACTGTCAAGTAAACCCTTTGCCAGGTAGCTCACAAGCTATAGTCTCTTGGTCGGATTTAGAGACTGTTTTGGCAGAATCTGCTAATTGGTCAGATCACGAGCAATTTGACTCTAATTGGTCAGATTTTTCCCCAAGTGAAGCATCCCTACCAGCAGCAGCTATTTCAGAAACCCAGATCACCGAACCGATCGGCGACGGCGAATCTATACCAATTAGCAAACCATCAAAATGGATTAAACCCTTGATTTTTGCCCTAGTCCTGTCGGCAATTATCGGTCTATTTACTTATAAACTGCTACAAGATACCTCAACCGATCGTGACTCTACACCACCTTTGCCCAGACCTTCAGAAACGGATACTCAACCATAAATGCAAAGCAAAATCTAAAATATAGTGACACTGAATCTATGGTTGATATAGGACGCACAAAATGTTTTGGTATGACCGCAAGCTGATTGATGCTCCACAGTTACATTTAGATCTTAATGATCCAGGATTATGTTACGGAGCCACTAGCTTCACCACAATGCGGGTTTATAACAAGTCCCTAGATCATTCTTTGACTAGCTGGCAGGCTCATTGCGATCGCCTACAAACATCTTTATTAGCATTTGGTTGGCAGCAACCTGATTGGCAGCAGCTAAAACAAGGTGCCGAGATCCTAGCGGAATCTTTTCCTGTTCTACGCATGGCAATATTTCCCGATGGTAGAGAGTGGATCACTGGACGCAGCTTACCTTCTAACTTAGAAAAACTTTATGCGGATGGCATCACCGCTTGGGTAGCTGAAGATTCTTTATATCGTCGAGATTTACCCCAATATAAAACAGGTAATTATCTTTCTACCTATTTAGCTCGTAATCAAGCACTGAGTTTTAAAGCTCAAGAAGCAATCTTGATTGATACTCAGGGTAACTGGCTAGAAACTAGTACGGGTAATCTTTGGGGGTGGAAAAATGGTTGCTGGTATACTCCTAGTTTAGAATCAGGGATTTTAGCAGGTATTGCACGAGCGCGCTGGCTCCATTTCTTCCAGAGTAGAAAGATTAAAGTGAGCGAAAATATTTGGAGTCCCGAATTCATCTCCACACTCGAAGCGATCGCCTACAGTAATTGTGTCGTAAATTGGATGCCGATCAAAACAGTTTTGGACAGAGAGCAAAAAATCAACTATAGCCTCAAGCAACCTTAAATTACTGAAGACTACTTTGCTTTCAACTCCGTATAATCCTGATGGTAGTAGCAAGTGAAAAATAACTATCTCAGTTATAAACGCAAAATAATCGCTCGAGCCACCATTTAAACAGCTGTTAATTGGGTAATTATCTGCTCAATCTTGCTTAAGGCTGCACCAGGATTACTGGCTTCGCTATCAACCAGCAGCTTTTCCATTTCAGCAACTTGGTGATTAATCTGATCTAGATTATCCTGCAAAGGCTGTAGCTGATGTTGATAAAAATCTATCTGTGACTGCATTGCTGCTGCCTGAAGATTTAACCCATGCCATTTATCCTGTAGTTGAGTAATCTCCTGTTCAAGCTGGCTTTGCTGGCTTCTTTGCTGCTCCAACTTGACTATCAATTCTTGAATATTCAATTTTATCTGAGTTACTTCTGCTCCTAAACTTTCTTGCTGTTGTTGTAGTTGCTGCTGCTGCTGTTCTAAAGTTTGTTTGATCGGAGTTAAATCAATATCTTGAATTGCTGACTCAAAATCAAAATCAACAATTCCCTGACGGCGTTTTAAGACTCTCGAATGTTGCAGCAAAACTTGGTGTCTTTCTTTAAGAGAGCGTCGTTGACCAACCAAAGTTTGGTCTAGCATCTTTTTCGCTTCTTTCTCATCAGCCAATTCTTGTTCCAAAGTCAAGCGCTCAAAATCGTTAGCTTGAGACATTTTGACTTCCAATTCCTCAACTGCTTTACATTGCCAGCCTAATTCTTCTTCCTGATCGTTGACAAATCTAGCTACTTTCTCTAAATCTTTTTTCAGGTTCTCTACCATCGCCTCTAGGCTAGGCAGGGGAATATTTTCCAGTTTTTCGAGATTGATTCTTGCCGTACCTTCAGCATCCGTTTCTGAACCTCCCAAAATCTCTAGCATCTGGTTTTGAGTTTCTAACTGAAGGTTTAAAAACTGAGCTAGCTCATGCTTAACCTCTAAAGATTTTTGTTCGATGCCCAATTGATCTTCCGCTGTGGCGATCGCTTCTTGTAAAGATTTAACCTGTACTTTTTTTTCGGTTAATTCTGTAGTCATACCTTCAAGCTCTTGTCGCTTAATACCAATCTCGGTTATGTTCTGAGTCAAATTGTGCCAGTGAGATTGCATTACCTGTTGTTGAGTTGCTGCTGCTGACTCGGCTTGTTTAAGCTTACTGCGCAAAGCATTAACAGCTTCATTCATACTAGTAACAATTTCTAGCTGCTGCTTAAGTTCGTTAGCTTGATTCTGGTCTAGTACGTTAGCCTGCTTTAACTGTTCATTCAAGCTATTTTGCTGACCTCGTAATTGCGCCCAAGCTCCCTCTAGTTCAGCGCTTTTTGCCTCAAATTCTGCTCTAAGATTGGCGGTTTCTGCCTGAGCCTGAGCAATGTCTGCTTTTTGTTGTTCAAACTGCTTAAATTCTTCTTCCATCTGCTCAACCTGTTCGAGGCGAGTTTCCATTTCAATTTCTCGGCGACTCAGTTCTTCACTTTGAAATGCCAACGACTCTTTCCACTGATTGATTTCTTGCTCCTGTTCCTGGTTTTTTTCGACCAAGCGAGAGAAATTTTTTAAAATGGCAATAATTTTGGCTGAAGCTAACTCTATTTTCCCCTGGACTTGTCGATTAGCGCCTAGATTGACCACAATTAAAGCGCCATCACCAAAATCATTTGCCTCTTCGACAGTAATTGATTCATTACCAACTACGCCCCAACTTTGATCGTTGCGCTGACAGGCTATGAGCTTAAGCCTGGTTTCTACACCACTCATGAACCCTTTACTTTGTTTTTGTATTTCTGCCAGATATAGCACTGTGCGCCTTCCTCTTGATTTCTTCTGTGCAGGAACTCAGAAAAATTAAGCTTTTCCAGTTTACTGCTGATTTATTAAAACAACCAGACTAAATTAAATTTGAACTTGTAATTTGACGGTAAAATTCGAGCAGATTGAATATCTGTTACACAATAAGCATCTATTGTTATTTATCAAGCTCATATTGCCAAGTTTTTTTGAGCTAAATCAAGAACAATGAGTCATAGCTAACTAATTTTATCTTGAATGAATAATCGGCAGAACCCTGCCAATTAATTTTAAAAATAAACTTAATTTCAATTAAACTGTTGTGACTAAAAAAAGCCCTTAGATGGTGTTAGACCAAAAATGGTTTCATAATTTTTTCAACAGCTAGATTTACCAATGAATAACATATATTTAGACTAGTTGGGCAACAAAACATTTATGGTTCAATTAGATTAAACCTAAAGCAGCTTAACTAAAAAATAAACTTGCCCAAGATTATATTGCTAATGACGTGGCGATTGGGTAAAAAGTAGAGTATATTCTGAAGCGGAGAGGTTACTAACCAAGTAATTTTATTAATAATAAGTGAATTTAAGTACAGGTTTAGCTTCTATTAATTTAATGATTTGCCAAGTAGACTTAAGAAAGAGTGTGACTTTTCGTAGATAGCATGTTATGAGCAAAGTTCTAATCGTAGAAGATAGTCTGGCGCAGAGACAAATGATTTCAGATCTCCTCAAAGATAGCGGTCTTAAAGTAACGGTTGCTTGTGATGGGGTAGAAGCTTTAGAGCATCTAGAAACATTCAGTCCTGACATAGTGGTCATGGACATTGTTATGCCTAGAATGAACGGCTATGAATTATGTCGTCGCCTAAAATCTGATCCTAAAACGCAAAATGTTCCCGTGGTAATGTGTTCTTCTAAAGGTGAGGAGTTCGATCGCTACTGGGGGATGAAGCAAGGTGCAGACGCGTATATAGCTAAACCTTTTCAACCAGTTGAACTGATTGGGACGGTTAAGCAGTTGCTTCGAGCTTAGATCGAGATTAATTTTTAGGTTATATGGCTAGCAGTCTGTAAATGGTATTTACAAAATTTTATGGTTAATAATCCAGAATTATATACTGAAAGTGGTCTAGATCTATCTCTAGACATTAAACCCCTAGAAAATCCAGATGGGGAACTGCATCTGCGCTTTTATTTAGCGTCAGGAGAAGCCTGTGCTTTTCCTGCTACGGGTATAGCAGAAGTAATGCAGCAAACTCCCGATCAGATAGCGCCAATTCCCAACGCCTCTCCTTTGCTATTGGGAACTATAAATCTAAGAGGTAGAGTGATTTGGGTTGCCGATTTAGGACAGCTTTTGGGGGATAGCGTAGCCTTGAAAACCGATCGACCTACAATTCCTGTAATTGCCATTGAAGATCAAGAACAGATTATTGGCTTGGCAATTGATAGCATTGGCGAGATGGACTGGCTGGATGTCGAACAATTAGAAATTCAGCAGTCTCCCTCCGACAGTATGGCTCCTTTTGTTCAAGCTCAATGGCAAACTGATGATGAAAGCAAAATCCTGATTAATTTATTAGATCCAGTCAGAATTTTACGCTCAGCACGATGGGCTGCCTGATAACAGGATAATTAATCTCGATCTTAAGTTAAAACTTACACTTATTGAGCATTATTTTGAGAAAACAGCACATGTTGCTTTTCTTTTTACTTATATAAACTTAGAGTCATCGCAGGGTCAGAAGCTTAAAGTAAGAACTCGTCAGCACAAGCAATAAAAATTTAGATTTAATTGGCAAAAAGCATCATGGCATCAGGAACTAATTATTCTCAGGAATACGGACAAGCAGAAAAAGCCTATTTAGAAAGTAATTTTGCTCAAGCAGCAGAAATCATCGATCATTTAGCCGATGAATTTCCCAATGATCCAAATGTTTTGTTGCTGCGGGGTCATATCTATTGCTATGGTTTTCAAAACTACGACGTGGCAAAACAGCAGTATGAAAATGTTTTGAGCTTAAGTGATTCAGAAGATCTACTCGATTTTGCTCGTAGCGGTATTGAACAGATAGAACAGCTTCAGTCACAGTCAGAATTAGCCGATCACTCATTTAATGATGTATCTTTTGCTGGGGAAGATTTGGGAGATGAAGGTGATTTGAGACACCTGGATCTTTCTGATGAACAAGCTTATGAAGAAGGTTTTGCCAGCGATGTTGCTGCTCACCAAGATTATGAAGTGGACTTAGAAAATGCCGATCATAATCCTTTTAACCAGCGATCGCAGCTTGAATCAGAACCAACTCCTTCTTCATTGGCAGAGCCTTTTTCAGAAATAGAGCAGCCCAGCTCTAATCCTAGTTCTACTTTTATAGTGAATAATGATAACAATAATCTTAATCTGCCTGACTACACAGAAGAAGATTTTGCCGTCAGCCAAAATGATTACGACAATGACTACGATGATAGCTCGGAACTAGAAATTGATACCGTTTTAACTGAACCCTTTTCAATGAGAAATGAGAAAAATTACGGTATGGAAGACATTCCCGAACAAGACGGAGTGGATTACCAAGACGAGCTAGAATTTGATGAAATTGATAGTAGTTTTTTCGATCTTGAAGAATTAGAACAAGGACTTCCCGATACTGGGTTGTTTAACGTAGTAGAAGATCCAAGTAGTGGCAGTACAAATTTTTCGAGCAACTTGGTCGCTGAATCGGATTCAATAGAGCCTGATGAAATCGCTATTAGTGAAGTTACTCCTAGTACCACAAAGTCTTTTATCAATTCCAAAGAAGAATCAGAAATTGAAGTTAAACAAGGCGCTCTAGCTAGCTTTATTAATGCTCCGATGCGACAAAAGCAGCTAACTACGGCTGGTATTACGGGATTAGTCTCGGCGATCGCCGTTTTGAGTATTGGGTTAATTGGCTCTAGTATTGCTGCGCGTAATTCCCAACGAACCATACAACAATCTATACCAGGTAATCTTTTATTAGCTTTGGTGGCGGGATTATCTAGTGCGGGAACAGCTGCTGCGATCGGCAATATTACCACCAAACATGTTACTAAAACCAGTCAAGATTTACAAAGTCAGTTTGATGATGTTTATCAAGGTAATCTCAATGCTAAAGCTACGGTATATTCTCAAGATGAGTTTGGACAGTTAGCATCAGGCTTTAACCGCATGACGAGAGTAATCTTAACTACCACCCAGGAAGCCCAACGAAGAGCGGAAGAAACCGAGCAGGCAAAGGAAGATTTGCAGCGTCAGGTAATTCGACTACTAGATGATGTGGAAGGTGCAGCTAGAGGAGATTTAACCGTACAGGCGACCGTTACCGCCGACGTTTTAGGGGCAGTTGCTGACGCTTTTAACTTGACTATTCAAAGTTTACGAGAAATTGTACGTCAGGTAAAAGAAGCTGCCGAACAAGTAAACCAAGGTTCAACTGATAGTGAATTGTTTGCGCGTAATCAATCTAGTGAAGCGTTGCGGATGGCAGAAGAATTGGCAGTCACCTTAAATTCAGTCCAGATGATGACTGAATCGATTGAAAGGGTAGCTGAAAATGCCCGTGAAGCCGAGGAAGTTGCCCGTTCGTCATCGGTAACTGCTCTCAAAGGTGGTAAGGCGGTAGAACGTACTGTATCGGGGATTTTCCAGATTAGAGAAACGGTATCAGAAACGGCTCGTAAGGTAAAACGACTAGCGGAAGCATCGCAAGAAATCTCCAAAATTGTACTGTTAATCTCCCAAATTGCCGAAAGAACTAACCAGCTAGCCTTAAATGCCTCAATTCAAGCAGCAAAAGCGGGTGAAGCAGGTCGAGGTTTTGCGGTGGTTGCGGATGAAGTTAGACAGCTTGCCGATCGCTCTGGTAAATCTTTGAAAGAAATTGAGCAAATTGTACTGCAAATTCAAAGTGAAACGGGGTCGGTAATGACTGCTATGGAAGAAGGGATTCAGGAGGTAATCGACGTAACCGAAAGAGCGGAACAGGCGAAAACTGCCCTAGAAGATATTATTCAGGTATCAAATCGCATTGATACTTTAGTACGTTCTATTACTGCTGATACTGTCGAACAAAGAGAAAACTCGCGAGCAGTAGCGCAGGTAATGCAGTCGGTAGAATTGACTGCTCAAGCTACCTCTCATGAGTCACAAAGGGTTGGTGGTGCGCTACAAAGTCTTGTAGGTATTGCTCGTGGTTTACTTTCTTCTGTGGAAAGATTTAGGATTGATAAGGGAGAATCTTAAATTAGACCTGCTCTATAAAAATCAATTAATTTTAACTATAGCTGCCACAAGTAGAGCGATCTCTTTACTTAGAGACTTTGATAATTCTTCATCTGCGACAATTTCCTCTGCATTTAAACCTCTACCTGCAAGGTTGATTAAGTTAGCTGGTTCAACAATTTGAGCCGACATGGTGATTAATATTTCTGTAAGCGAATTTAAAGCAATAGTTGCTCTGGGGTTGGTATTAATTAACGCTACGAGTTTGCCAGAAAAAATATTTCAGAAATGCTAAAAACCAATAAACATCATGCGATCGCCATTTACTAAAGCTTAAGTAACTACCATGATGAAACAAAGTACAATAATACGAGTAAACCTAACTTATCTCTACACATAACTTAGATAAGTTAACCTGCTATCTCTCAAATAATTTTGAACCAGCTTTATGGATGCTTTTGCCCTAGTTCCGCCAGAATGGACAAAATCCGCAGGTCATGCACTCAATTTTTGTTGTCCCAATTGTCAAACTGAACCTGCAAAGGCGCAAAATGTTTGGTTAAATCGTCGCACTCCTGTAAGTGTCGCCAATAAGCGCAAATATCAAGAGTTTTATCAGTGTGAGTGCGGTACTGCTTGGTGGGGTTGGAGTGACGATCGCCCACCCTCGAAATTGAGCGATACTTAAGCTTGGCTTTTTTAGTACCCAAAAAGGCTCTATTCTAAGATATGACTTTAGTTACCTACTCAAAGAATGCAGTTTGACAAAATTCTGATCGCCAATCGAGGAGAGATTGCTCTACGCATTTTACACACCTGTGCCGAAATGGGTATTGCTACTGTAGCCGTACACTCTACTATCGATCGCCAAGCTCTCCACGTTCAGTTGGCAGATGAAAGCGTCTGTATTGGCCCTCCTCCATCGGGCAAAAGTTATCTTAATATTCCCAATATCATTGCTGCTGCTTTAACTCGTAATGCGACGGCAATTCATCCTGGTTATGGATTTCTGGCAGAAAATGCTCGCTTTGTAGAAATCTGCAACGATCACCAACTAACTTTTATTGGCCCTTCAAAAGAGGCGATGTTAGCGATGGGTGACAAATCAACCGCTAAGAAAACGATGCAGCAGGCAAAAGTACCTACTGTTCCTGGGAGTAATGGTCTACTGCGGGATGAGTCAGAAGCCAAAGCGATCGCCGATCAAATTGGCTATCCTGTGATGATCAAAGCTACAGCAGGTGGTGGTGGTCGAGGAATGCGTCTGGTACGAGAAGAAGCGGAACTAATAAGAATGTTTCAAGCTGCTCAGGGTGAGGCGGAGGCTGCTTTTGGCAACGGAGGGGTTTATCTAGAAAAGTTTGTCGAAAATCCACGACATATTGAGTTTCAAATTATTGCTGACAGTCATGGCAATGTCGTTCACCTGGGAGAGCGGGATTGTTCGATCCAACGTCGTCACCAAAAACTCCTGGAAGAAGCTCCCAGTGCTGTATTAAGCGCCGAATTACGCCAGAAAATGGGAGACGCTGCGGTTAGAGCCGCTAAATCAATTAATTATGTCGGTGCAGGGACAATTGAGTTTTTACTCGACAAATCAGGTAATTTCTACTTTATGGAAATGAATACCCGTATTCAGGTAGAACATCCTGTAACAGAAATGGTGACAAACATAGACTTGATTGCTGAACAAATTCGGGTAGCCCAGGGAGAAAAACTAAGATTTACCCAAGAGCAAGTACAGCTTCGTGGTCATGCGATCGAATGTCGAATTAATGCTGAAGATCCTAAGCACAATTTCCGTCCCCATCCAGGAAGAATCAGCGCCTATTTACCACCAGGAGGCCCAGGAGTAAGAATGGATTCTCATGTTTATACTGACTATGAGATTCCTGCATATTATGACTCTTTGATTGGGAAACTAATTGTCTGGGGTGAAAACCGCGATTTGGCAATTAAGCGGATGAGACGAGCTTTAAGAGAATGTGCCATTACAGGAGTTCCTACTACCATTGAGTTTCATCAACGAATTTTAGAAACTCCTGCCTTTTTAAATGGGGAAATTTACACTAATTTTATTGCCGAACATCTAAGCGATTGATTCTATCTTTAATCTAGATTTGTTAGCAGGCGATCGCCCTAAATGCGATCGCGCGAATATCGTCTCTAAGACGGATTGAATTAATGATTGAGCGCCATCGTAATTAATCCTTGCTGACCAACTAAAATCTCTCTCAAGAGAGTACACACCCCAACTAAAATAATTGGTGTAATATCAACGCCCCCAATCGGCGAAACAAGCTTACGTAAGGGCTTAAGCACAGGCTCGGTCGGCAAAACTACCAGACTAAAGGGAAACTTAGTCAATTCCGCTTGAGGATACCAAGTAAGGACAATTCTAAAAATAAACAAGATTGTCATTAATCCTAGTAGCAGGTTAATGCCGATAGTGCCGATAGTTAAATTCATATTTATGACTAAATGTTAAATGTCAGATCAAATCACTTAATGTAAACATATATTATGTATTTTACGGTTATTTCAGAACCTCGATGCCCTTAAGGCAAAATAAATTTCCCGAAAATAAATAATTAAATAAGCAACATCATAATAAACTTTAGTTTTGGTTAAAAAACTTTTAGAATTATAAAACAACGTAAACTATTAAAGTTAAAACCAAAATATAGTCAGGACAAAAATTATGACCCCTTCTCTATTCAATTTCCTTTTAAGTATCGGTCTTGGTGCAGTAATCGTAGTTATTCCCGCAACCATTGCTTTAATCGTCCTTAGTCAAAGCGACAAAATCGAACGAGGATAAAGACGGCTGGCTGATTCTAGCTACCAAAATATAAGCAATTAAACGGCGGAATCATCTCTAGAGTGGAGAAACGGTATTGTTACTGTTACAAAGGTTTCGTCGTTATTTTTTAGGTTTAAATTGCAGTCGATCGATGCTAGTCTTAAATTCCAAATTAAATATCTAAAAAATCCTAGGTAGAAAGAGAAGATACACTACTTAAGATGAGGTATGGATAGAATAGGTGTTAGTTAAAACCAAGAGAATTAGATTGGGAGAGTATTCATGGTCAATGTAGGGGGCGGCCCAGCTTTTATATTGGGTCTGTTTTTAGCCATAGCAGGAGCAGGATTTTTTTTCCTGCGGTCAGTTCGCCCAGAGTTGGCAAGGGATTATGATGTTTTCTTTGCTGCTGTAGGTTTACTCTGTGGCATTATTTTAATTTTCTATGGTTGGCGGCTTGAGCCAGTTTTACAGTTTAGTCAATTTTTACTTACGGGAACGGCAGTTTTCTTTGCCTTTGAGAGTGTCAGAATGCGCGGTGTCTCAACAGAACAAGCTAGACGCAACACAGCCACAGTCGATCGCGATCGCCCCGTGAGTCGTACCAGGGTTTATACCGAGGCGGAATTAGATAAAATTGACCCCTATGACAATGTTTACGAAGGGGCTGAACCTAACTATAGTAGTCCTAGATTGAGGGGGTATGAAGACCCGCAACCCCGCTCTAGTCGTCGTCCTGCTAGCAGAAATAGAACTACACCAGCACCATCAGTTGATATTCGGGATGAACCTCGACGAAGACCAACTCGCAACCGTCCTGAAACGAGAGATTCGGTAGTTCGAGAACCTCAAAATGATTACCCGAGCGGTACACCTCGCGATCGCTATGGTTACGAAGAACCCAATAGTCGTCCTCCCCGTCGCCGTCCAGCTACGCCAGCTAGGGATGCCTATGATGAATGGGATGATGCTCCCAAATCTGCTTCGCGTCCTCGTCGTCCTGCTACTCCCGCTGTAGATAGTTACGATCAACGAAATAATAACTCTGTTCGAGAGGATCGTTATGCTTCTCCCGCTCAATCTCCTGAACCTAGACGTAGACCAAACCCAGCGGATTTAGGTAGAAGCTATGAACCAGAAGCTGATTACCCTGAAAATGATTTAGGCAGTAGCTACGATAATTCTGACTCAGGCAGAAGTTATGATGATGAACAAAAGCCGATTCCTGGAGATTATGTTGTCGATTATCAGCCTCTAGAAGATGTGGGGACTGGTTATTCAGATGATTATGATGACTCTGAAGGAAATAATTATGATGATTACGATGAGTCAGAAAGTGACTCTGAGCAAGACGGCTACAACGACTATGACGATCGGCCAGAGCGTCGTAAACCAATCAACTTGAATAACGATTACGACTAATCGATCATTCGTTACAAGTTAAAAACTACTACAGCTAAATTTGATAAGCTTGAGCTTGCATTTGCCAAAGATAAGCATATTCTTCTTGCTGCTGTAACAATTGTTGATGAGTTCCTTGTTCTATTAGTTTGCCTGCTTTTAAAACTATAATCCGATCGCACATAGAGACAGAAGCCAGACGATGAGTAACTAAAATTGCTGTTTTACCTCTGACTAATTCTGAGAAACGGCTGTAGATTTCGTATTCACTGCGAGGATTTAAAGCTGCCGTCGGTTCATCTAAGACTAGTAGCTGCGCTTGTTGTTCACGGATAAAAGCTCTGGCGATCCGTAGGGTACACCCATTCGGGTGCAAGCGCTTGGAGCGTAATCGCAATTTTTTGCCATTCTCCTCCAGAAAGTTCTGTGCCATCAAATTGCTTCCCTAACAAGGTTTGGTATTGGTGTTCTAGGCGATCGATCTTGTCGGCAATTCCCGCTTTTGTGGCAGCTAGTTTGAGTTTAGGTAGTTTTTCTAAAGCGGTTAAATCTCCCAAGGCAATATTTTCGCCAACGGTTAAACTATAGCGACAGAAATCTTGAAACACTACTGCTATTTGTTGTCGCCACCGAGCTAAATCTAGCTGTTTGAGGTCGATTCCATCTACTAAAATTCTGCCTCTACTAGGATCGTAAAGTCGAGCTAAAAGTTTAATAATGGTGGTTTTTCCTGCGCCATTTTCCCCCACTAAAGCTAATGTTTCACCTGCTCTAAGAGTAAAAGAAACTTGCTCTAATGCTAGTCTGCCATCGGGATAAGCAAAAGATACATTATCAAAGACAATTGCTGAGGCGATCGGGTTGGGGACATTTTTATCACTAACAGTAAGATCCATAGTCGGTTGACTGCCTAAAAACTTATACAAACGCTCCATAAAAATTAGAGATTGTTGCAAATTCAAAAATTCCGCAACTAAAACCTGCAAGCTGGTTTGAATCGAATTTAAAGCTTGAATGAATAGTAAAACATTTCCTGCGGTGATCTGTTTATTTACTGCTCGTATGATAACTCGATAAAAGGCGATCGCACTACCCCCAACACTTAAAATTTCCCAAATGCTCAAACTCAAAGCCTTTTTACCTCGTATCTTACGCATCGCTTGATATTTATCGTCAAAAGCTTCTTGATAGCGTTGCTTAAATAATGAACCTAATCCAAATAGACGAACTTCTTTGGCATAAGTATCGGTTAAAAGTACGGAAGAATAATATTTCATCCTGCGAGATTGAGAGCTTTTTGATGACATTGTTGTCCAAAGATCCCATTGAACCTTAAAAGTGAAATAAACCTGGGGGAATGATGTAGCTAAAAGTAAGAGTGGAATCCACCAAGCAAGAGGAAATAGTAAAACCAACATCGTAATGAGATTGAGCAAATATTGACAGCCATGACCAAAAAATAGAATTAGATTAAAGGGCTGTTGATCTACTTCTTCTTCAATTAATTGAATTTCATTATAAAAATTAGCGTCCTCAAAATAAATCAAATCGACAAAACTATTAGCTTTATTAAGAATTGATAGATTAATATGTGCCGTAAGTTTTTCAATAGTATTTCTCAGACTAGCATCATAAAATGGCTCTAGAAGACTTTGTACTAAAATTGCTGTGACCCAAGCAATAACTAGAGAAAACAAACTCTGATAATTGTCCAGCTGCTGAGAGCTTAAACCACCTGCTACGGCATCAACTATTTGTTTACTAATCCAGATACTAATCCCAGGAGAGACTCCTCGTACCAACATAGTAAAAGTTATCAAAGCAACTTCTTTGGGAGCAGCTTGCCAAATTAATGGCAAAGAACGAAGCAAAATTTGGCTGTATTTAGCGAATAAATTGAGATATTGCATTTATTTTAAACTTTAAAACTCAAACTCGATTCCGCAATTAGATACAAAATAGATCTCTTTCAGCTTTAATATCTACGTCTTTTTGTAACTAATAAATATTTAAATATTAGAGGGGTGCAGGAGCTACTTTATGGCTGCAATATTGTACTTAATGAACCTATAAATGTAAATTACTAACAGTCACAATATTATTTTTGCGAGTAAGTGGTAACTTGCTCCGTTTTTTTGGCTGGATTAGCAATTTATTATGTATTTGCGTAACATGGATGTCAAAATTGCTAAAAAAACTTAAGATAATGTTTTTTAACCAAAACTTTGCTGTAAACCTAAACAATAAGCAGAATTTTGGTATTTTTTATGACCGATAGTAAATATATTCTCGCTCTCGATCTCGGTACTACAGGCAATCGAGCTATTTTATTTAATCGCCAGGCGGATGTTGTTGGTCAGGCGTATCAGGAATTAACGCAATATTATCCCCAACCAGGGTGGTTAGAACACGATGCAGCTGAAATTTGGCAAGCTGTTAGTAGCTGTATTCAGCAGGTGATTACCGAGAAAAAAGTAAACCCGCAAGAGATTGCGGCAATTGGTCTAACGGTACAGCGAGAAACCTGCTTACTCTGGGATAAAACTACAGGTAAACCGCTACATAAGGCCATTGTCTGGCAGGATCGCCGTACTGCCGATCGCTGCGATCGCCTAAGAGCCGAAGGCAAAGCGGAAATGATCGAACAAACTACAGGCTTGGTTTTGGATGCTTATTTTTCGGCGACTAAGTTAGGCTGGCTAATTGATTGGGTTAAGGAGCATCAACCCGATACCAACTGGGATAACGTAATGGCTGGAACAGTAGACACTTGGGCATTGTGGAATTTAACAGGTAGAAAAGTTCACGCCACAGACGTAAGTAATGCTAGCCGTACCATGTTAATGAATCTCGATACGCAAGACTGGGACGAGTCTTTACTGGAACTATTTAAAATTCCCCGTCAGATTATGCCTGAAATTAAACCTAGTATGGGTATCTTTGGCAATAGCGATCGCCGTATTTTAGACGTAGAAATTCCGATTACGGCTATCTTTGGCGATCAACAGGCTGCTTTATTTGCCCACGGCTGCGATCGCCCTGGACTAGTTAAGTGTACCTATGGCACGGGATGTTTCATCGTGGCGCAGACGGGAACAACCATAACCAGGTCAAATCATCGGCTTCTTTCCACGGTGGCATGGAGTACTCCAGCACAAACTTACTATGCCCTGGAAGGAGCAATCTTTACTACAGGAGCTTCGATTCAGTGGCTACGAGATGGCTTGCAGTTGATTACAAATGCTGCGGAGACGGAAATTTTAGCTAATCAGGTAGAAAATACCAACGGAGTCTACTTTGTCCCTGCTCTTAGCGGTTTAGGTGCGCCTCACTGGGATATGAAAGCCAGGGGAGCTTTTATGGGCATTACAGGTGGTGTGAAACGAGAACATATGGTGCGGGCAGTTCTAGAAGCGATCGCCTATCAGGTAAAAGAAGTGGTTGATGCTGTTAATCAAGATAGCGATAGTCCTGTTACCCTACTGAAAATTGACGGTGGAGTAGCGCAAAATAACTTTTTGACTCAGTTCCAGGCAGATGTCTTAGGAGTGACCCTAGAGCGCCCTAAAATGCTTGATGCTACCGCCCAAGGTGCAGCCTTTGGTGCAGGATTAACCATTAACTTTTGGTCTGACTATCAGCAGTTAGTTAGCGATCGCCAAGTAGAAAAGATCGAGCCAGGTATCGGACAAGCCCAGGCACAGGAAAACTTTGCTATGTGGTCAAAAGCGGTTGCCAGGGCAAAAGATTGGATTGAATAAGCAGGGGCGATTCCCTAATTCCCTAATTCCCTAATTCCCTACTTCCCTACCGATGAGAAGCGCGATAAAAAGGTTTCTTAACTACGGTAGCAGGATAGTTTTTACCCCGAATTTCGACTTCTAGAGTCTGTCCTGGTTTGCTAAGAGAGGTAGGAACATAAGCCAGGGCGAGCGCTTTACCCACTGTTGGCGCTAAAGTACCACTAGTAACTTCTCCCACGGCTGCCCCATCAAAGATAACCCGATAGCCATGACGAGCGATATATCTACCTGACATTTCTAGTCCTACTAGACGGCGTTTAACTCCTGTGGCTTTTTGTTGCTCTAATACCGAACGTCCAATAAAATCACCTTTATCCTTGAGGTGTACAACCCAACCTAAGCCAGCTTCTAGAGGACTAATCGTCTCATTAATTTCGTGTCCATAGAGGCTCATTGCTGCTTCTAAACGCAAAGTATCCCTAGCGCCTAATCCACAGGGAGTAACTCCTGCTTGCTGTAAAGATCTCCATAGCTGTTGTGCTGCCTCTGGATCTAACATAATTTCAAAGCCATCTTCTCCTGTATAGCCAGTGCGAGCGATAAATGCCGATGAACCATTAATAGCTACAGTGCGATGGTCAAATGCTTTTAGGGAAGTAAGATCTGTGGTGGTTAGTTCTTGCAGAATTTGGGCAGCTTTCGGCCCTTGGAGCGCGATTAAAGCCTGGGATTGAGAAAGATCTTGCATTTCCACCGAACTATCTTTTAGATGACTTAAAATCCAAGCCTTATCTTTATCTTTTGTCCCCGCATTAACAATTACAGTTGCTTGCTGTTGAGTTCCTGCTGTTCCCTGATAATAAAAGATAATGTCATCAATTATTCCTCCTTGAGGATTTAGCAGCACTGAATACATTGCTTGACCAGGCTGTAGACGACTTAAATCAGAAGGGACTAAAGTTTGCCAGGCATCAATTAAGCGATCGCCCAGAAAACTAAATTTGCCCATGTGAGAAATATCAAACATTCCCGCCCCAGAGCGTACCGCCTCATGTTCTAGCTTCAATCCTGAAAACTGTACAGGCATTTCCCAACCCGAAAAAGCCGTAAATCTTGCCTTTTGTTCCCAAGCCAATTGGTATAGAGGAGTTCGCAGTAGTTGAAGTGATTGATCCGCCATATAGATTACTATTACTGAGAGTTTAGAGTAGTATCACAAATAAAGATTGATATTTATATAGCTTAAAGCCTGGAGCTGATTCCCGAAGAAAAATCGAATTAAAGTATAGCGATCGGGTATGATTTAATAATTACGCAATATTTGTTTCAATAAATTTTTGTTCGTTTACGTTTTGCTGTTAGCTAAAGTGGACTACGACCCATAACATTTTCAGTTGCTGGGCTAAATTTTGAAACATGAACACTCGTTAATATTTTTGTCCATTTATTTAGATTTATCAGGAGCGAATTAACATGGCTACTCTTAAAATTGTGGTGTACATCACCGTCTTTTTCTTTATCGGACTATTTATTTTTGGTTTTCTCTCCAGCGATCCTTCTCGTAATCCTGGCGGTAGCGACTCAGAATAGTATTGACGATCTAAAATATCAGAATTAGGGGCAGTTTAAAAGCCCCTTTTTTATCGCCTTTTTTTATCGCTATTGAGTGGCAAATGAGTACAGCACAGCAATTTTGGTACGTAATCAAACAAGAAGATGGAACTTGTCAGGTAACGCAGTTTGAGCGCCAACAGACAAAAACCCCAGAGCAAGAACAATGGGGTTCATATAGTAGCCAACAAGAAGCAATCGCCAAAAAGATTGGTCTAATTCGAGCGGGGAAATGTCAACCTGAGTAGTTTATCCGCTAATTAAATTATTTTATTATTTAATTAAAAAGCTTATAGCTTATAGCTCCTTTATTTAACGGCTTGAGGTTCAGCTGATTGTTGCGCCTGAATATTTTTATTTAAAACATCAAGTGCTTTGACAAATTGTATATCTTCCTTAGTACCAAAGCGATCGCTACCATAAAGTTTCTGTAGCTGAGCTGGATCTAACTTAACCACCACATCAGGAGGAATACCCGCTTTATTAATATCTGTACCATTAGGAGTAAGATATTTAGCGATCGTTACTGCTAACCCTGAACCATCACCTAAAGGACGAACTGACTGGACTAAACCTTTACCAAAAGTTTTTGTACCTAACAATGTTGCCCGTTTATTATCTTTGAGCGCACCTGAGAGAATTTCGCTGGCACTAGCCGAACCACCATCGATTAAAACCACTAATGGCTTATCAGTTAAAGCTTTGTTAGTCGCAGATTCGCGATCGCTAATTCCCTGGCGATCTACGGTGGAAACAATCGTACCTCGATCGATCCACATCCGCGCAATATCGATACTGGAATAAAGCAAACCACCAGGATTCGAGCGCAGATCTAAAATATAACCAACTACATTTGCCTGTTCTTGTTGTTTGATTGCCTTCTGCATATCTCTAGCAGCATATTCGTTAAAGGTAGTGAGGCGAATATAGCCAACTTTACCTAATTCTGTATCCTTAAGGCTCGCTTTAACAGGATGAATTTCAATTTTTTCGCGAATGATGTCATAATCTCGTTCTTGACCATTGCGCTCAATCGTTAAAGTAACCTGGCTGCCTTGCTCCCCTCTAATTAGATCCACAGCATCATTGACGTTCATCCCTTTTGTATCTTTGCCATCAATCTTTAGGATTAAATCCTGAGCTACAATTCCCGCCTCAGCAGCAGGAGTATCCTCGATGGGCGAGATCACGATTAATCGACCTGTTTTTTTATCTTCAGAGATTTGAATCCCTACCCCAACTAATTCTCCTGAAGTATCAATTTGCATATTTTTAAACTCTTCAGGATTCATAAAGCGCGTGTAGGGGTCTTCCAACTTGCCCAACATTTCACGAATTGCTTTATAAGCATCTTCCTGACCTTGGTAAGAAGCATTTTTGATATATTGTTGTCTAACTTTTGACCAGTCGATATTGTTAAAAGTCTTATCTACATACTGATAGTTAATAATTTGCCATACTTCATCAATTGTCTCTTTCGGGCCACTCTGAATCAAAGCTTGACTTTGAGACAAATGAATTCCTGCACCAGTAACTGCTACTGTCGATAGAGCTACCGCCGTGGTTCCCAAAATCAGTCCTCTTTTTGTCATTACCATACGTTAAAAATATAATAAATGTAGCCAAAATTACTCCTAAAACGGCAAAGCTTAACCTAAACGTTAGCAGAGATAATAATGTGAGCAAAAATTTTTATTAATTAGAAGTCTAATTTACCACAGGTAAACTAAAAGTTTGGTGAATTCAGGGGAGACATCACTAATCAGGGAGCAACTAGAATTTAGAATTTGGGCGATCGCATTTTAAATCACATTTAAATCTACATTTTAATTTACATTTAACAATCTTAAGCTGGCGATAATATCTTGTACCGATCTTCCCCACCCGATCCATTCCTCAATTTAGCTTACTAGCATATTTTAGATATAGCAGTTAATATAATTGCTAATTAAATCAATTAAACCATTAATATCTTAGCTCAATCATCAGAGATTACCCCAGTGCTGTTTCCAACTATGGTTTCTTTCTCATGAGTGTATTTCCTCCGCCACAGCTACAGTCTAAGCTTGCTCTAGTAAAACTTCAGCAGCGTCGGTTAACTCAGCTTTCGCTCTGGCGTTCTTGCTGCCTAATTTTTTGCACTATGGGTCTTGGTCTAGCAGCAATTTTACCAAATTCGCAAATTAAAGCATCAAATCAAGTTAGAGTAAATGGTAAAACGTTAGTCAGTGAAGAGGCAATTTATCAAGCTTTAAAATTAAGCTATCCCCAGTATATTTGGTCGATCAATGGTTTAGAATTAGCCCAAAAAATTGAATCTATTCCCTCAGTTGAAGCTGCAAAAGTTAACAAGCAAATTATTCCTCCTTTAATTACTATTTCTCTTCAAGAAAAGACTCCCGTGGCTTTGGCTACATCTCAAGGGGAAGTAGGATTTTTAAATTCTCAAGGAGAATGGATCGCGCAAAAATTTTATAGTAGTATAAAAGCCGATTTTCCTTTACCAAATCTTAAAGTAACTAACTATCAAATAGAGTGGTCACAAACTTGGCAGCAAATATATCAATTAATTTTTCTTTATCCTGAACTAGAAGTCTCCGAGGTCGACTGGCAGGCTTCAGGGGGGATATTTTTAGATACGAAAATAGGACGAGTTTTTCTGGGTTCAGAGTCCTCTTACTTGGAACAACAGTTTAAAATTATTTCAAAATTAAAGAATTTGCCAAAACAGCTTAAAAAGAGCGAAATTGCTTACATTGACTTAAGTAATCCTGAAGTAAATTCAATTCAAAAGTACTAACTTTAAGTAAAATCTTTTGACAAGATAAGTATATACACGGATACTTTAAGTAATTTTTATTTTATCTTCCGTAATTTCTTGGATGATACTTAATCAAATCTGTTTAATAATTACGAAAACTTTAATATTATTCCTAGAATAAAATACCCAGATGATAATAAATTGAGTTAAGCTACCAAATTGAATTCTGGATTAGAAAACTAAGCGCGGAAACCTGGATGTACGCCCATGTCTTTAAACAAAAAAAACGTTAATACTCTCAATAATGAAATTAACTACAACCGTTCCGATTTACCCACCGCTTTAGGAAACAACTCTTTAGGTAGCAGTATGGGAATACCTTTCAAGGGTCATAATAGTTCTCAGATTCCCAAAGAAGAAATTAGGAGTAATAAAATAGTGCCGAGTAATGTCGCTAAGATTAAAGTCATGGGCGTGGGCGGTGGTGGCTGCAATGCCGTAAACCGCATGATTGAAAGTCAGGTGTCGGGGATCGAGTTTTGGGCAATAAATACGGATGCTCAAGCTCTAGATAATGCCATGGCGCCTCAAAAACTACAGATTGGGCAAAAAATCACTAGAGGCTTGGGTGCTGGCGGAAATCCTGCGATTGGACAAAAAGCAGCTGAAGAGTCAAGAGATGAAATAGCTCATGCGCTGGAAAATACAGATTTAGTCTTTATTACCGCTGGCATGGGCGGTGGTACAGGAACAGGAGCAGCACCAATTGCTGCTGAAGTAGCGAAAGAAATGGGTTGTCTTACTGTGGGAGTGGTAACTCGACCCTTTACCTTTGAAGGTAGAAGACGCACTAAACAGGCAGAAAAAGGTATTGATGCTTTTCGGAGTCGAGTGGATACTCTAATTGTGATTCCCAATAATCAATTACTGTCAGTTATTTCGCCTGAAACGCCAGTGCAGGAAGCTTTTGGTGTAGCAGATGATGTTTTGCGCCAAGGTGTACAGGGTATTTCCGATATTATTACCATTCCTGGTTTAATCAATGTCGATTTTGCCGATGTAAGAGCAATTATGGCCGATGCAGGTTCAGCCTTGATGGGTATTGGTTTAGGCTCTGGCAAATCCCGTGCTAGGGAAGCTGCGGTGGCTGCGGTTTCTTCTCCTTTGTTAGAAGCATCGATTCATGGCGCTAAGGGAGTGGTAATTAATATTACTGGGGGATATGATTTGACTCTCCATGAAGTGAATGCTGCTGCTGATAGCATTTATGAAGTAGTTGATGAAGACGCCAACATTATCTTTGGTGCAGTAATTGATGACACCATGGAAGGAGAAGTAAGAATTACCGTGATTGCCACAGGATTCGATGGTGAAACCCAAGAACTTGATTTAGAAGAACCGCAAGCAGAATCAAACAACGTTTTTCAGGGTATACCAGCAGCATCACAGCCCGATCGCAATCGGTTAAATAGAGATAGCGGTAAAATCGAAATTCCTGATTTCTTGAAACGGAAACAGTTTCCTAAAAATTAAGCTAGTTCTTAGAGTAATGAGAGCTGCACTTTAAGCTCTTGTCCACTTTCAAGCTGAAGCTCATTTCCCAGGTAAGGAAAATCTTGACTAAAGTAGCTTTAACGATCGCTGGTTCGGATAGTAGTGGCGGAGCGGGGATTCAGGCAGATCTGAAAACCTTCGCCATGCACTGTGTTCATGGTGCTAGTGTGGTAACTTGTGTCACGGCACAAAACACGATTGGGGTAACCCAGGTGGCCCAGATGAGTGAGTCCTTAATTACGGCTCAAATAGATGCTGTAGGGAGCGATTTAGCAGTAAGTGCAGTCAAGACTGGAATGTTGTTAAATTCGACAATTATCACGACGATCGCCCAGCAGATTGAACAGCAAAACTGGCAGCAGTTAGTTGTCGATCCTGTCATGGTTTCCCGCACAGGAGTAAAGTTGATTGACGATCTGGCGATCGCCTCTTTACAAGAGTTAGTCATTCCCCAGGCTTTAATCGTTACTCCTAATCGTTATGAAGCAGAGATTCTCAGCGGTTTGACTGTCAATAATCTGGATGAACTTAAACAGGCAGCGATCGCCATTTATCAGGCTAGTAAAACAGTAGTTTTGGCTAAAGGTGGTGCTTTGTCAGGGGATGAGCAAGGGGTGGATGTTTGGTATGATGGCCAAGGAATTAAAACCCTATTTAATCAAACTGTAGTCACTAAAAATACTAATGGTGCAGGCTGTACTCTCTCCGCAGCAATCTGTGCTAACTTAGCTTTGGGCGAAAATCTGTGGCAATCGGTAGTTAAGGCCAAAAATTATGTCACTAATGCTTTAGAACATTCTTTAGATATTGGTGGAGGTAATGGCCCTGTTGGTCATTTTTTCCCTTTGATAAAATCTGATTGAGCAAAACATTCTTTCATCCCCAGCCAAGATCATGAAACTATCTACCAAAATCGAAGCGATTATCTATATTAAAAGCAGACCCCTTTCAATTGAGGAAATACACGCTTGTCTTCACGAAAAAGAGGGTGAAAGTAAAATATCCGAAAGCGATCGCGAATTGATTGAAGATGGCATCATTGAACTGATGAATGACTATGCCCATCGAGATAGTGCTTTAGAAATTATTGAAACCGAAGCAGGCTATAGTTTACAGCTTAAAGATGATTATGCCTATCTGCTGCAAGAATTAGTTCCCGCTGAACTAGGCAAAGGAGCCTTGAGAACTTTAGCCGCAGTAGCCTTAAGAAACCCAATTTTGCAGACTGAATTAATCGATCTACGGGGTAGCAGCGCCTATCAACAGGTAGCTGAGTTAGTACAGTTAGGGTTTGTGCGTAAACGAGAACAGGCTGATGGTCGCTCTTATTGGCTCGAAGTGACTAATAAATTCCACCAATACTTTGAAATTAACAATCTGGCTATCTCCTAGCTGTTTTTAACCTTCTGCTCTACTAGCGGATGCCCCTGGTACTGTGTCAAAGTATAAGTAACGTACATCCATTATCTGGGTAACGAATGATATTTAATTTTGATTTTCTTAATTCTGAAACGCAAGAACACAGTTACAACACTCTGATGCAGTACTTGCGTCAGCAACACCCTGAAGTTCTCGCTCAAATTGCTGCCTCTGCCAGTCCAGACGTTAAACAAATTATTTCTCAAAACGTCCAAGGATTAGTGGGTATGTTGCCTTCTGGAGACTTCAACGTCAAAATCACTACCGATCGAGAAAATCTAGCTCACTTGCTAGCTTCAGCAATGATGACAGGCTACTTTTTGTGTCAGATGGAAAAGAGAATGAATTTGGAAGCAAGTCTGACTAATCTGCCTAACCACTCTTTAAGTGATGAATCTCAGTAACTAGATTACATCTTGGTTGTTGATTTGACTTGACGGCGATCGCCCATTAGCCTAACTCGGTGTCAGACTTAAAAGCTGACGACAGATTTCTCATGTCAAATTAACGATTAAATTCACTTCTTAAATCCACTGTGCAAGATTAACCACCTTTGGCAAAAGTGAGCATCAGCAATACAGATAAGGCCATGCCAGGACTAAGCAGCAAAACTAAGGTGAGAAATTCGTGGGATGTCATGAAATAATTATTCTACGCTTAAGTGAATCAAAATACTAACTTCTATAGATTAGCTATGAATCTTCATCAAAGTAGCTGGGCTAAATATTTTATTAATATTTGATGACTATTGCTACGGCTTTTTACTATTTCAACTGCTCGATCGCCAGAAAACACTAGTTTTTCAGCTTAATTTTTTGTCACAAAATATACTAAAATACGTACTGAACGGCGAAAACTCATTATTTCTTAAAAGTCATTTAACGTCATTGTAAAATTTTGCCTTGTTGTAAATTACAAACCAACAAGATTTTTGAGATGAACACTGAAGCTATATTCAGAGCTTATTAAAAATTAATAATTATTAGAGAGATACCTCTCTCTGGTAGACTTTGGACTTGAGAGATCGCTATTTAACAAAAATTTAACAACAAGCAAATAGGGAGGAAAACCTTGCTGGAAACAACCCTCGGTTTAGAAATTATTGAGGTAGTAGAACAAGCTGCTATCGCCTCTGCCAAGTGGATGGGTAAGGGAGAAAAAGATACTGCCGATCAAGTAGCAGTGGAAGCAATGCGTGAGCGCATGAACAAAATTAACATGCGTGGTCGAATTGTGATCGGGGAAGGAGAACGAGATGATGCGCCGATGCTTTATATCGGTGAGGAAGTAGGTATTTGTACTCGTCCCGATGCGAAGAACTTTTGTAATCCCGATGAGTTAATTGAGATTGACATCGCCGTGGATCCTTGCGAGGGAACTAACCTCGTTGCTTATGGACAGAATGGTTCGATGGCAGTTTTAGCCATTGCGGAGAAAGGCGGATTATTCGCTGCACCTGATTTTTACATGAGAAAGCTGGCTGCACCTCCATTAGCTAGAGGTCATGTAGATATTAACAAATCTGCTACAGAAAACCTCAAGATTCTTTCAGACTGCCTCAATCGTTCAATTGAAGATTTAGTGGTAGTGGTGATGGATCGTTCTCGCCATGAAAGTTTAATTAAAGAAATTAGAGATGCTGGGGCAAGAGTTAGATTAATTGCCGATGGTGATGTTTCTGCTGCTATTTCCTGTGCTTTCTCTGGCTCAAATATTCATGCTTTGATGGGTATTGGTGCTGCACCTGAAGGAGTAATTTCAGCGGCGGCAATGCGCTGTTTAGGTGGACACTTCCAAGGACAGTTAATCTACGATCCTAGTGTAGTAAAAACTGGTCTGATTGGTGAAAGCAAAGAAAGTAACCTAGAGCGACTAAGTTCAATGGGTATCAATGACCCAGATAAAGTTTATGGTGCGGAAGAACTTGCTAGCGGTGAAACAGTACTGTTTGCTGCTTGTGGTATTACTCCTGGTACTTTAATGAACGGCGTGCGCTTCTTTAAAGATGGTGCGAGAACTCAGAGCTTAGTTATCTCATCTCAGTCAAAAACTGCTCGTTTTGTAGATACAGTACACATGCTTAACCAGCCAAAATCTCTACAATTGAGATAATCAGCTAGCTAATTTTAGTCAGTATCTTAAAGTCATGATTTAAATAATAGCTAAAGATATGTAAACCCTGATTAAAAAAGCAGATACTTGACATGGTAAACAGGGTATAAATTGATTAGGTAAAAGGCAATTAGTAAAAGAGATATCTTCTGCTGTTGCCTTTTTCGTACCTACTTTCCGCCTAATAAAACTTAATAAAAAAAATCGTTAGATATAAACAATAATTTTGCTTTGATTTTCCCCGTTTGATAACTGAATTAAAGCAAAATTTGCAAAAAACATAATGAACATTGTAGTTGTTGGTTTAAGTCATAAAACTGCCTCCGTAGAAGTCCGCGAAAAACTCAGCATTCCCGAAGCACAGATTGAAGAAGCGATCGCCCTGCTCAAAAGCTATCCCCATATTCAAGAAATAGCGATTATCAGTACCTGTAACCGTCTAGAAATATATGGTGTAGCGCTAGATCTAGAGCAAGGTGTCCGAGAAATTAGCCAGTTTTTAGCAGATAAAGCTAAAATTTCCCTCAGAGAATTACGCCCTAATCTGTTTACGCTCCTAAGAGAAGATGCTCTGCGCCACCTCATGCGTGTCTCAGCAGGCTTAGAGAGTTTGGTATTAGGGGAAGGACAAATACTAGCTCAGGTCAAAAAAACTTACAAGCTGGGGCAAAAATATAAAGGTTTAGGTCGGTTATTAGATCGCTTATTTAAACAGGCAATTTCTACAGGCAAAAGAGTTCGCAGCGAGACTAGCATCGGTACAGGAGCAGTTTCAATTAGCTCGGCAGCAGTAGAATTAGTCCATACCAAAGTTGACAATTTGCCTGACTACAGCGTGACGATTGTTGGTGCGGGAAAAATGGCTCATCTGCTGGTAAAACATCTGTTATCCAAAGGTGTCACTAAGATTGCGATTGTCAATCGTTCCCATCGTCGAGCGCAAGAACTTTGTAGTCAATTTTCCCAAGTAGAAATTCAGATCTATCCCCTAGGAGAAATGATGCAGGCGATCGCCACTGCCGATCTAGTATTTACTAGTACAGGAGCAACTCAGCCAATCTTAGACCGCGCTAAGTTAGAGGATCATCTAACTCTGGATAAAGATTTGATGCTGGTAGATATTTCCGTTCCCCGTAACATAGATGCTAATGTTAAAGAAGTTGGCTGTGTTAGCGCCTATAATGTTGACGATCTAAAAGCCGTAGTGGCAGCTAATCAAGAAACTCGTCGCCAGATGGCACAGGAAGCCGAAGTGATTATCGAACAGGAAGTGGCTAACTATCTTCTCTGGTGGCGATCGCTAGAAACTGTGCCAACTATTAGCTGTTTACGTAACAAAGTCGAAAGTATCCGCGAACAGGAAATGGAGAAAGCTTTGTCTCGTTTAGGTTCAGAGTTTGGCGAGAAGCACCAAGAAGTAATTGAGGCTTTAACCAGAGGTATTGTGAATAAGATTCTGCATGAGCCGATGGTACAACTAAAAGCGCAACAGGATATTGAAGCTCGTCGTCACTGTTTACGTTCTTTGCAAATGCTGTTTGATTTAGATACAGAAGAACAGTACAGCTAAATAGTAACTAGTAATTATCTATCCAACAACTTACAACCGCGATCTAAATCTTTACTAGGTCGCGTTTTTTTTTCTGCAAATACGTTAACCGAAGGATTAAATGGCGTTAGTAATTGAATGTATGATTTACAAAGTGTTTCGGTTCGCAGCTTTCAGCGCGGAAGCGGAGCTTCCCAGCCTCCTAGAGGCGGTCTGCGCTACGCGCTGCGCTATTAGCTTTTAGCTCTTTTGATTTAACTAGCTTGCAGCCAAATTAAAAATCCTACCTCTATTTACCAATGCCGATTAAATCTTAAAGTAGCCCTAAATCCTGTAAACACGATTTAGTAACTTCTAACCGTGCTGCTAAATCTTCGTCGGTGACAACATCAATATTGGTCGCAAAAAAATAAACATTATTATTTTGTTCTAAATAACCCACGTACCAACCTATTTGGGGTGTGACAGAATCAACTATTCCAGTTTTAACCCGCAGTACATAGTTAGATGTCTGTTCGGCGATCGCAATATCTTTAACTAGATCGATATTTTTTTGAGCAAAAGGCAGCTCATTTTGCTGGAGACGACGGAGAAAATCAATTTGCTGTCGAGGTGTAATGCGTAATTCTCCCTCCAACCAAAACTTATCGATATCCTCTTTGCCACCAATATTTTGATTTCCGTATTGAATTTTGGTCACAAAATCCTGCATCCTTTGATGACCAATTTTACGAGCCAGAACTTG
The DNA here is from genome assembly GCA_019359095.1 of Pleurocapsa minor HA4230-MV1. Lineage (NCBI taxonomy): Bacteria > Bacillati > Cyanobacteriota > Cyanophyceae > Pleurocapsales > Pleurocapsaceae > Pleurocapsa > Pleurocapsa minor. The sequence goes on from JAHHHZ010000017.1 coordinate 245,051, forward strand.
ATAAAACCAAATAGCCGAATATTTAAAAGCTAGACGCATGTTCAAATCTTGATTCCATTCGTCAATAAGAGTATCGCCTAAACCTCTTTCAATCCCATCCCAAGTCAGAACATCAACATCATTTTGGATTACTCCAGTCTCTAGAGCAATTAAAGAATTAGGAATTTTATAAGTGGAAGCGGGAAGAAAAGGAGTTTCATTGCGATCGCGATTATGTTGATAGAAACGATCTTGATTGAGATCGTAAATCATAATTGAGCCGTTCACGCCCAGGCTTTCAAAGTGCTGTTGAAAATCCGCTTGCTGCTCTATATTTGGTTCGGTTTGCGAATAAACTGGATGTTCTGTCACCAGATAACTACCAACTGTCGCTAAAAACAATAGCAAGAGCAAATTAATTATTTTTTTCACAATTTTTCTCTTTGCGCTAGTTTATCTATAAAACTGTTTCAATTGAATCAGAGCCTGAATAGCATGTCAAAAAATGGCGATCGCTCTCACAACATAATTTTGCTGATTTAAAAAAATGTTAAACGTCAGAAAAGCCAGAACCCTCGTGTTAACTCACTATGCTTATATGCTGGAGTACCGAGCCGAAATATTTCTGTGGGCATTATCTAACTCTTTGCCCATTATTCTGATGGGAGTATGGATTCAAGCCTCAAGTAAAGGGAATTTTGATTTTACACCTCAAGAGTTTGCGCGCTATTTCTTTAGTGTCTTTATCGTGCGCCAGCTTACGACTGTCTGGGTAATTTGGGAATTTGAACGAGAAGTACTTGAAGGACAACTATCACTACGTCTACTCCAACCTATAGATCCTGTCTGGCATCATGTCGCCAGACACATAGCCGAAAAAATGACTCGTATTCCTCTAATTGCTTTATTCTGCGGATTGTTTTTTGTTCTCTATCCTGATGCAGCTTGGATTCCCCAACTGTCTAATATCTTCTTAGGTATTATGGCGATCGCTCTATCTTTTATGTTGTCCTTTGTAATTCAATATACTTTTGCTATGCTGGCTTTTTGGACAGAGAGAGCCAGTGCGATCCAGCAATTCTGGTTTCTGTTTTATATCTTTCTTTCAGGCACGATCGCCCCTTTGGAAGTCTTTCCTGCTGGCGTGAGGCAGGTTGTAGAATGGACTCCTTTCCCCTACATGATGCATTTCCCTGCCGTATTACTGATGGGATTACCAGTAGAATTTGGTAAGAGTGTTCTCATTATGCTGAGTTGGGCGATCGCTTTTTTAATTGTTAATCGCTGGCTGTGGCGTAAAGGATTAAAACAATATTCAGGGATGGGTGCTTAAGCAGAATAGAAGGATAAAAGATGAGGAGATAAAGATATAATAAATGCTTGTTGCATCTCCTTAACTTATCTCCCATTTTTTTTACACTAACTGGCGTTCACAGTTTCTGAGTTGGTTGCTTGAGCATTAGGGCCAACAACAGTTCGGCGACTAAATAATTCTTCTTCCATCGGCACAAACTCAATTCGATTGAGTAAGGTTGTCACAAAGGCAAACAGCAAGAAAGGCAAAGATAAAACTAAAACAATACCCACAGTTGCTAAAGCATAAATCTGTCTCGTGCTGCTCCATAAAGCTAAAGTGGTTGCCAAGCTAACAAAAATTACAATTAGCCAGATAATTATCTGACCATAGATATCACCAAATTTTAAAGTGCAGATCATTTTATATTTATGCAGTGCATTATCCATCTAAAAATCTCCTAAAGGTATATATGTTGAGCTTTCAATTACCTACAATTATCGCGGAGGTTTCTGAGATTAAGTAGAATATTCAACTATTTTTCCCAGGCTTGCAATATCTGTTTACAATTAACTTATAAAATTGAGTATATGTACTTAATTTTATTTTCAGTTGTGGGTATTAAGTAAATCTGTGAAAATTTTTGATTTTACACAGTTAAGTTCAAGCTTGTAATAGGCTGTAGGTTGAAACTGGAACCAAATAAATTGTGACATCATGGCGGATAGTTCTATTGTTGAAGATCGCGACTATACATTAATTATTGATAAAAGTGGCAGTATGTCGATTAACGATCGCCCTGGAGGCAAGACTCGTTGGGAATCTGCCCAAGAATCTACTTTTGCTCTAGCTCAAGAATGTGAAAAAGTAGACCCAGACGGGATTACGGTTTATTTATTCTCTGGTCGTTTTCGTCGCTACGATAATGTTACCGCTGACAAGGTGGCGAAGATCTATCTGGAAAACGATCCTATGGGGCGGACAGATTTAGCTAGCGTCTTGGCAGATGCGGTAAATAACTATTTTGACCGTAAAGTAGCGGGAAAAGCAAAGGCTAATGGGGAAACAATTGTGGTTGTGACCGATGGTGAACCTGATGATTATAAAGCCGTAATGAGGGTAATTATTGATGCTTCCCGTCAAATTGAGCATGATGAGGAGTTAGCTATTTCGCTGATTCAGGTGGGCAAAGACCGTAAAGCAACTCAGTTTCTCAAGGCTCTAGACAATCAGTTAGAATCTGCTGGAGCTAAATTTGATATTGTCGATACCATTACCATTGAAGATATGCAGGGCTTGACTTTAGCTGAAGTTTTATTAAATGCCGTTACAGGGTGAGTTCAGTAATCAGTAATTACTAATGTAAGAGAGAATAACTTGGGATAGAGAATTAGGAGCTTTGAAAAAATTCCTAACACTAATGATTGACAAACTATTACGATGTAAGAGTGATGCAATCCTATCCCTTACATTCCTTAAAAGAGGGTAGCTGGTTCAAGTTAATTTGTGGAGCTAGCTACCAACATCTCCCTGCTGTTCGCAGTTTGGCTATAGCTTATAGTTTGGCTGGTGCGGACTGTATTGATGTAGCTGCCGATCCTGCGGTAATTGCTGCTGCTCAGGATGGAATTACCGTAGCCAAAGAAGAGTTAAAGTGTAAATTACCTGACAAATCACCGTGGTTGATGGTTAGCGTTAATGATGCGGAAGATCCTCATTTTCGTAAAGCCAAGTTTGATGTGACTCAATGTCCAACAGATTGTCCTCAACCATGCGTGAAGGTATGTCCTGCGGATGCAATTGATTTAAATAGAGGAGGGGTGATCGATAGCCTGTGTTATGGCTGTGGACGTTGTGAGCCGATTTGCCCTCAAAGTTTAGTTACAACCCATTCCCATATATCTTGTTTGCCAGAGGTGATACCCTTAATCAAATCTTTAGGAGTAGACGCGATCGAGATTCATACTCAGGTAGGACATTATGATGATTTTAAACGGGCTTGGCAGAATATTTTACCGATCATCGACAACCTGAAACTATTGGCAATTAGCTGTACTGATGCACCTAATGTAATTGAATATTTGCGATCGCTTTATGAGTTAATTAGTCCTTTACCCTGTCCCCTAATTTGGCAGACGGATGGACGCTCAATGAGTGGAGATATTGGCAAAGGAACGACCCACGCAGCAATTTCCTTGGCTCAAAAAGTTTTACAGGCACAACTACCTGGATATATTCAGTTGGCGGGAGGAACGAATGATTATACAGTAAGCAAACTCAAACAGGCAAACATGCTGGGTACGATATCCAGCCTAGCGGGAATTGGCTACGGCAGCTATGCCAGAGCAATTTTAGCACCGACTATCGCTCAGTTAGAAACTGCACTGCAATTAAATCAAGTTAAATCAATTAAAAATAAACCGATGAATCAGCTTAATTTAAAGCTCGAACACAACAGAGAGTTATTAGAACAAGCAGTAGACACTGCTAAAGGACTAGTTAGCCAGATTAAAACGGCTAAAAGTTAGTCTCTGTTCTACCAAATTTATTCATTTTTTATTACCAAATATACTTTCATAATGCAGTCAGATATAGCTTCCCATCGGATGCAAGTGACCGACAACCTAGACAAATTACTTTCTATTTTTCCTGACTCGATTCGTGCCAATTTAGATGAGCAAATCGAGTCAGACAACGATAATTTAATTGAAGTGGTTTTAGATTTAGGCAGATTACCCGAAGCTCGTTTTAGCGATCGCGCGGTCTATATTCGCGATCAGCCAGTAACTCAAGATGAGATCCAACACTGTATCGAACGGGTTGGTATGTTCAGTAGCGATAATCGTGCGGGCATTGAAAGAACTCTGCACCGCATTAGCGCCATTCGTAACCGTACTGGAGACATCATTGGTTTAACCTGTCGGATTGGTCGGGCAATCTTCGGGACAATTGTGATGATTCGCGATCTAGTAGAAACAGGACAGTCTATTCTCTTGCTGGGTCGACCTGGGGTGGGCAAAACTACGGCTTTAAGAGAAATTGCCAGAGTCCTAGCCGATGACTTTGGCAAACGAGTCGTGATTATTGATACTTCCAATGAGATTGCTGGAGATGGTGATGTGCCTCATCCCGCCATTGGTCGCGCCCGTCGGATGCAGGTAGCTCGCCCTGAGTTGCAGCATCAGGTAATGATTGAAGCGGTGGAGAATCATATGCCTGAAGTAATTGTCATCGATGAAATTGGGACTGAACTAGAAGCCTTAGCAGCCAGAACTATTGCTGAAAGAGGGGTGCAATTAGTGGGGACGGCTCACGGTAATAGTGTCGAGAACTTAATTAAAAATCCGACTCTATCAGATCTCGTTGGCGGGATTCAAAGTGTTACCCTGGGTGACGATGAAGCCCGTCGTCGCCGAACTCAAAAGACCGTTTTAGAACGAAAAGCACCTCCCACCTTTGCGATCGCCATCGAGATGTTAGAACGGCAGCGCTGGGTCGTCCACGATGATGTATCCGCTACTATTGATACCCTCTTGCGGGGTATTGAACCCCCTGCTCAAGTCCGAACCGTTGATGATAGTGGGGAGGTGACCATTATTCATGAAGAATCTTCTTCGCCATTTAAACCACTGCCTGCTAGAAACACTAATGGGGTGACACCTTTGCATCCTCAAGGACTAAGAGCATCTGGCAGAATGACTCCTCTGGCTTTAAATGCAAGTAACCAAAGGGGTAATTCTGACTTTGAGAATATGTTAGAACGCTCTTGGCAAACCAAAGAGCCAAATAGCCAAAAAATACGTACCCCTGGCCCAAATGGAGAAGACTGGCCCGTATATATCTATGCTTATGGCATTGGTCGCTCTCAGATCGATCAGGTGATTGAGGTGTTGGATCTGCCAATCATGTTGACTAAAGATTTAGATGAAGCAGATGCGGTGGTGGCATTGCGATCGCAAATTAAACATCATTCTCGACTGCGCAGCATCGCCAGAGATCGTCATCTACCGATCTATACAGTCAAGGCAAATACAATTCCCCAGGTGACGCGCATCTTTCGGCAAATTCTTAACCTAGACGATCCCAACATTCCTGAACCAACAGATTTACGTCTGTTTAGCAAAGCAGGCAGCGATGACGAGATCGAGGCGCTAGAAGAAGCCAGACTGGCGGTAGAACAAATCGTCATTCCTCAAGGTCAACCTGTAGAATTACTGCCGAGATCGGCAAAAGTACGTAAAATGCAGCATGAGTTGATTGAACATTACCATCTACAGTCCGATAGCTTTGGTGATGAGCCAAACCGCCGTCTGAGGATTTATCCTGCATAGCGTCTGAAGATGGAGTGGGCAGGATCAAAAGTGTGATTTAAATTCTATCATTTTGATCCTGCTCATAAAGCGATCGCATAACTAGTAGATCGTCAACTGTGAATTGATGGATTGAGATTAGGTAGTAGGTAGTAGGTTAAAAACTTATTACTTATTACTTATTACTTATTACTCATTACTTATTACTCATTACTCATTACTCAAAACAAGTTTGACAATCTACTAGGTTTCTAGTCTAAGGCGATCGCGCTTTTTTATGTAACAGTTTGGACAATCAAGTCTAGCCTATTGCTATAAGCAATTTAGGTAATTACTGTAGGCTCATCACGCTGGGTATATTCTTTGATTTGAGCAATCCCTTGAGCCAGATCGATTAAAGGTTTTAAAGCCGTTTGAGTTTCCAGGTTATGCTTACTCGCATCAGGTTCATAGCTTTCAACATATAGCCTTAAAGTTGCTCCTTTAGTACCAGTACCAGAGAGACGGAAGACAATTCGTGAGCCATCGGTGAAGCCAATACGAATACCCTGGTTTTTGCTCACGCTATGATCGACAGGATCGGTGTAACTAAAGTCATCGGCATATTTAACTTCGTAGTTACCAAACCTTTTACCCGCCATATTGTCTAGCATTTTTCCTAGACGTGTCATTAATTCTGTGGCGCGTGCTTTATCGACTTCCTCGTAGTCATGACGGGAATAATAGTTGCGTCCATAGGTTTTCCAATGATCTTTAACGATCGCTTCTACCGATTCCCCTTTGACCGCTAAAATATTTAACCAGAACAATACTGCCCATAACCCATCTTTTTCACGGACATGATTTGAACCAGTACCAAAACTTTCCTCACCACAAAGAGTAGCTCGATCCGCATCTAGCAAGTTACCAAAGAATTTCCATCCTGTCGGGGTTTCATAACAGGCAATACCCAATTTATCCGCTACACGATCTACCGCTTCACTAGTAGGCATACTGCGGGCAACTCCCGACAAACCAGCTTTATAGCCTGGAACTAGGGTCGCATTAGCCGTTAAGACAGCGAGACTATCACTGGGAGTAACAAAAAAATTATTACCTAAAACCATATTGCGATCGCCATCGCCATCGGAAGCTGCACCAAAATCTGGGGCATTATCGGCAAACATGATCTCCACTAGATCATGGGCATAGACCAAATTAGGATCGGGATGTCCACCCCCAAAGTCTTCTAGCGGTTCGCCATTTAAGACTGAACCTGATGCACCCAAACGTTTTTCAAAGATATCTTTCGCATAAGGCCCTGTAACAGCGTGCATAGAATCAACACACAGTTTAAAGTCTTGCTTAATCAACTGACGAATACTCTCAAAATCAAACAGCGACTCCATTAAACGAGCATAGGGTTCAACAGGATCGATCACTTCTACACTCATTTCTCCCAAGCGCGTCACCGTGAGTCTATCTAAGTTGAGATCATCTGCTTCGAGAATCTTATAGCGATCGATCACTTGAGAACGCTCAAAGATTGCTTCAGTGACTTTTTCGGGTGCTGGCCCTCCACTAGTAATATTGTACTTAATTCCAAAATCTCCTTTTGGCCCGCCAGGGTTATGACTAGCAGAAAGAATAATCCCGCCATAAGCCTTATACTGACGAATAATTGCCGAGGCAGCAGGGGTGGACATAATTCCGCCTTTACCGACCAAAATACGCCCAATACCGTTGGCAGCAGCCATTTTCATGATGACCTGAATTGCTTCGCGGTTATAATAGCGCCCATCACCACCTAAAACGATAGTCTGACCTGCGCAGCCATCAAGAGAATCAAAAATTGATTGCACAAAATTCTCCAAATAATGAGGCTTTTGGAAAACTGTGACAGACTTACGTAAACCTGACGTTCCTGGCTTTTGATCCGAAAAAGGAGTCGTAGAAACAGTACGTATGTTCATAAAATATGTTTAAAAAGAAATATACCACCAATTTTACAGGTCGATAGCATCTCTCAGGTTATCAACTGCGACCAAAGTTCTTAACCTCTAATAAAAATGCGATCGCCAAATATATTCAAAAAACCTCCTACTTCCTACTTCCTATTTCCTACTTCCTACTTCCATCCCCACCCCAGCCACCACCACCAGGAGTTTCGATCGCAAACGTATCTCCTGGCTGCATCTCAACTGTGGCAGTACTGTCTAATGCTTCAACGGTTCGATCTTGTCGAATGACATAATTTTTGCCTACTTTCCCTGCTTCCCCACCATTTAAACCGAAAGGAGGAACAACGCGATGGCTTGATAGTATCCCTGCCGTCATTGGCGCTAAAAAGCGGACTTTCCGCACTACTCCATTACCCCCAGAGTATTGCCCTTTGCCTTGGCTACCTTCGCGAATACTAAAGCTTTCTAAGATTACAGGATAACGAGATTCCAGAACTTCAGGATCGGTTAACAAAGAATTAGTCATATGAGTCTGTACCGCATCAGTACCCTTGAACCCATCACCCGCACCAGAACCACCACAGATGGTTTCATAATATTGATAGCGTTGATTGCCAAAGGTAAAATTATTCATCGTACCTTGAGAAGCTGCCATGATGCCTAATGCGCCATACAAGGCATCGACAATAGTTTGGGAAGTTTCCACATTACCCGCAACCACCGCAGCAGGATAAATAGGGTTGAGCATACAGCCTTGAGGAATAATAATATCGAGGGGTTTTAAACAGCCTGCATTCAAGGGAATAGGGTCAGCTACTAAAGTCCGAAAGACATATAAAACCGCAGCTTGAGTTACAGCAGCAGGGGCATTAAAATTACTTGCTTGCTGGGGTGATGTACCAGTAAAATCGATTACTGCCCGAAGATTATCTCGGTCAATAGTTACTTTCACCTGGATTACTGCACCATTGTCCATAGCATAGCTAAACTGGCCATCATTTAAAGTAGCGATCGCGCCTTTAACTGCTAACTCGGCATTATCTTGAACAAACTGCATATAGGCTTGCACGGTTTCTAAGTCATAGTTCGCCACCATGTTTAAGAGTTCTGTAACCCCACGATTATTCGCTGCAATCTGCGCTTTAAAATCCGCTAGGTTTTGGGGAATATTACGGGCAGGATAGGTATGGTTAGTCAGTATTTCTCTAACTGCATCTTCTCTCAAGTTACCTGCTGCTACCAGTAAGAAATTATCAAATAAAATTCCTTCTTCTGTGATCTTGGTACTGTGGGGAGGCATTGAACCTGGAGTAATTCCGCCGATATCTGCCTGATGTCCTCGTGAGGCAACGTAGAAAATGGGTTTTTGGGCAAACGGTTGTTCGCCCCGACGGGGGAATAATGGTGTGATGGCGGTTACGTCGGGTAGATGTGTCCCGCCATTATAGGGATTGTTAGATAGATACACATCTCCTGGTTTAATTTCATCCTGTACTTGATTAATTAAGCTGGTGACGCTGGCACTCATTGAGCCTAAATGAACAGGGATATGGGGTGCATTAGCGACTAATGAACCAGAAGCATCAAAGATGGCGCAGGAAAAGTCTAGTCTTTCTTTGATATTGACTGAGGCTGCCGTATTTTGCAGCACGATGCCCATTTGTTCGGCAATAAACTGATAGAGGTTTTTAAATATTTCTAAACGAACAGGATCTGGTTTAGATATATTGTTCATAAATTAATTAATCGATCCGTTCTAAATTTAAATAATTGTGATCGCTGTTTTGACTAAATAATGTGGGTAAAAATCGAGAGTATAATTTAAGTACTAAAATATGTACTCAAATTTAGGGAATCGGTAAACTACACAGAATTTCATCAAAATTTAGCTACCTACCTTAATAAACGTGAGTTCGACGAAAAAATCAGAGAAAAGAAAGGCTGAGATGTACACTCAGAATAAGCAAAAATAATGAGTACCTCAGCCAGTCTCATAAAGTGTTCCAAGATCTTGCAGGTTGGGGCAAAAATTCTATGGGCTGGCATTTTGGTTTTAGCCGTAAAGATGGGCAAAACGCTGTACCGCCGAGAGATTTGAACGATGATTTTGACGAGATCAAGACGGAAGCATTTGTACTATAGCTCCCGCACATCTGCAACCTGACCTTTCACAGCTGCTGCCACCACCATTGCTGGACTCATTAGTAAGGTTCTACCAGTCGATGAACCTTGACGACCTTTGAAATTGCGATTAGAAGAAGAAGCGCTAATTTGATCTCCCTGTAGCTTATCGGGGTTCATAGCCAAGCACATCGAGCAACCTGGTTCACGCCATTCAAACCCAGCCTGTTTAAAGATTTTATCTAAACCTTCAGCTTCGGCTTCCTGTTTAACTCGTTCTGAGCCTGGAACAACAAAAGCTTTTACTGCTGGTGCTACCTGATGTCCTTGAGCAACCTTAGCTGCTTCTCGCAGATCGCTAATTCTACCGTTGGTACAGCTACCAATAAAACAAATATCGACTTTAGTTCCCTTCAAAGGTGTGCCTGGAGTTAACTTCATATAACTATAAGCTTCTTCAGCGATCGCGCGATCGCCTTCTGGTAAATCATGGGCAACAGGAATATTTTCGCTAATACCTAGTCCTTGTCCTGGCGTAATCCCCCAGGTAACAGTCGGTTCAATCTCAGCAGCAGCAAATTGAACTACATCATCGTAAATCGCATCATCATCACTACGAATACTGCACCACCAATCAATTGCCTTGTCCCAAGCAGCGCCTTGAGGAGCAAAATCGCGACCCTTAAGATAAGCAAAAGTTGTTTCATCAGGATTAATATAGCCACAACGCGCACCACCTTCAATGGACATATTACATACAGTCATGCGTTCTTCCATCGACATCGCAGCAAAAGTAGAGCCAGCAAATTCGTAAGCATAACCCACACCACCTTTGACACCAAGCTTACGAATAATATGCAGAATGACATCTTTGGCAAAGACACCGTGGGGTAACTCACCATTAATTTCAACTTTACGCACTTTGAGTTTAGCCAAAGCCAAAGTCTGGGAAGCCAAGACATCTCTTACCTGAGAAGTGCCGATTCCAAAAGCGATCGCCCCAAACGCGCCATGAGTTGAAGTATGAGAATCACCACAGGCAACGGTCATTCCTGGTTGAGTTAAACCCTGTTCGGGAGCAATTACATGAACGATTCCCTGATTGCCCGAACCGACATTGTAGAATTTGATGCCGTAATCTTGCGTATTTTGTTCTAATGCTTGAATCATCTCTTCTGCTAACACATCCGAGAAGGGACGAGCCTGATTTTCTGTAGGCACAATATGATCTACTGTGGCGACTGTTCTTTCAGGAAACAATACTTGAAGGTTTCTGTCTCTTAGCATCGCAAAAGCTTGAGGACTAGTTACTTCATGAATTAGATGTAAACCAATAAATAGCTGGGTTTGACCAGAAGGTAATGTCCCAACGGTATGTAAGTCCCAAACTTTATCAAATAATGTTCCCTTACTCATATAACTATGTTGCTGCTGGTGCTAAAAAAGTATCTGTGGTTTATTTTACAATTTTTGCCCGATGACTTTTTGCTCAAGACTAAATATTATTATTGAGCAGAGTATCAGTGGTTCGTTAGCTAGAGATTGATAAAAAGCTGTAACCTCTGATAGATGATTCTTTCACTCAAAATTTAACAGGCTAGTAAATGAAATTAATTTTTTAGCTGGGGTTTAATCAAGAGAATGTTTAATCGTAAAGAAATACTCCGAGGTGTTTTAGCTGTCGCCATTATTATTGTGGGAATTACTCACTTTGCCAAACCAGATCCTTACGTCACCATCGTGCCTCCTCAACTTCCTAATCCCCTGGCACTGGTTTATATTAGCGGTTTTTTTGAAATTTTAGGCGGAATTGGCTTACTAATTCCTTATGTAAGTGTAGCAGCAGCTTGGGGCTTAATTGCTTTGTTTATTGCCGTCTTTCCTGCCAATATTAATCAGACATTTAATGCCATTCCCATCGAAGGAATTCCCCACATTCCTATTTTATATTGGGTCAGACTACCGTTCCAAGGGGTCTTGATAGCCTGGGCTTGGTGGTATACTAGAGAGCCTGACAAACAACCTGGTGCTTCTTTTTTGAGTCGTCGATTTGCTCCCATACTCGATCGCAATGCAAATTGAACCATACAAACCTCAGCAACTCGATACTATTATTCGTCTTTCACTTCGGGCATGGACTCCAGTCTTTGATTCAATTCAGCAAGCGATGAACCCTGATGTGTACCAGGTATTCTATCCCGATAATTGGCGTGTGAGCCAGCAAAAAGCTGTCGAGGATGTCTGCACTGCGGAAGACACAAATGTCTGGGTGGCGATCGCTTCAGGTTCTCCTGTGGGCTTCATAGCAGTAAAACTACACTCAGAAGACAGCATGGGTGAAATATATATGGTCGCTGTCGATCCAGATTTTCAGGGTCAAGGTATTGGCACTACTTTGATAAAATTTGCTCTGGATTGGATGAAAGATGCTGGGATGTCTATTGCTATGGTTGAAACTGGAGGCGATCCAGGTCATGCGGTAGCGCGCCACACCTATGAAAAGGTAGGCTTCGGGCTATTCCCAGTCGCCAGATACTTTAAGAAGCTCTAAGAAACCTAAGATGTAAGTGTCTTTAAAGAGACAAAAGCGTGAGTCAAATTAAGAATTCGCTAGGCATCATCAGCCCTATCTCCCTTTTCGTTCCTCTCTGCCTACGATCCATTATTAATCAGTAATTATATTCAGTCCGCTTATGTACTTCTAATAAAATCTTTGCCTCAACAGCGCGATTATTCAAGGCGAAATGAATTCGCCGAATCTCGCGCTCAAACTAAGCGGGATAAACGCCTCTGCGTCTTTGCGACGCGAAGCTAGTGCTAAAGCACTTGTCTCGCATAGTTGGAGATACCGCTTCGCATATCCTTTAGGGCGCGAGTTTTAATTCAACTGTTTATCCATACTTGATATTACTCAAGGATTAGTTCTTTTGCCTTCAGGTAAAGAAGGATAAGGTTTATAAGGCATGGGAATATATTGTACTGATGGACGAATGTTTTGAGGCTGAGGATAAAATTCCATCAGCTTGTAAATAGATTTAGGCAAACCAACTGTAATCGGCAAACCAAGTTCTGTTGCTTCTTCTACAGTAATCGGACAATCGTGAGTAATTTTTCCTGTGGTCAAGGTATCTATAATGTTTTCGATATTTTCTGGTGCAATCTTGGGTTGAGGAATTTCATCTTTAAGTAACGTTCTCACAAAACGTTGTACTTGATTGATGGCTTTGCGCGATAAATCCGCCATGATTAAAGTCTGATCGTCAACTTCGGCGATGGGTTTTTGTTCGACTACTTTAATAATGCTAGCAGCAGCCATATTCCCTAGTTGAGGATCTACTGGGCCTAAAACAGCATTGGGATCCATAACAATCTCATCGGCAGCTAAAGCAAGCATTGTTCCACCACTCATGGCATAGTGAGGAATAAAGACGGAAACTTGGGCAGGATGACGAATTAAGGCTCTAGCAATTTGCTCCGTCGCCAATACTAACCCTCCTGGCGTATGCAAAATAAGATCGATTGGGACGTTGGGAGGAGTAAGACGAATTGCTCGTAAGACTTGTTCTGAATCTTCAATAGAAATATAGCGACTTAGCGGAATTCCTAAAAGACTGATAGATTCTTGTCGGTGAATTAGTAAAATAACTCGACTTTGACGATTTTGCTCGAATTCTTGTAAAGCGCGAACTCGTCGAAATTCTGTTTGGCGACGTTGCCATAGTGGTTGCAAAGACGAGATGATTAAAAATACCCAGAATAGATCGAAAATACTAAAACTCATTGTGATTGCTGTTCTTTTTTACACTTTTATTTTTACCAAATGGTATTAGAAGAACAATTTATCTAAAGGCATAAATTAGTCTTTTTTCATCTTTATCGGCGAAATTAGTGGTATTAGTTCACAGTCAGGGGAAGTAGTAGTAGTAGTGTAAGCTAATCAGCAAAGGGAGTTAGAAGTGGTAGAGTAAATTCAAGATTGACGAAACTTGTAGCATTGACAAAAGAATTCGCTCATATTTACGATATCTTTGAATATTTAAAAGTAAGTGTTATACTTACCTTTGGTGTTTAATCCCTTGATGCTTATAAAGCAGAGGATGTTCTTAACTAGAACTATACTTGTTTGAACACGATATCGCTCTCGTGGCTTAGTGGCAAAGCACCTCCTTGGTAAGGAGGAGATCACGGGTTCAAATCCCGTCGAGAGCTTCCTCACTATCGTTCGGACTATCGGGCTTTTCCCGTAATCCCCTCCTCCCAAAGGAGGTACGCTTTACTCAAAACTTACTCAAAAGTAACTATAGCTGAGAGCTGAACGAAAGAGAAGCGGGTACATAAATACCCCAATTATATAAGCGCTTAAATATCGCTATATAGAAAAGCTATACATTATTCCATCTTTATGGCAATCTGTCAAATCGCTTAAACAACCCTCAGTTCGTTACGAAACCAAGGCTTTACAGGCGGTTATCTTAAATGCTGTAATTAGATAGTTAAGATAACTATTCTTGCTGATTCTTTATAGGCAATTACGACACTACCCCTCGATCTAGGTGGATGCCTGTAGCAAGGGGTAGTGTTTCAGATTAGCTCTACTTATACCAATACAGAATTAGTACAAACTCGTTATTTCGCATTTTAGAGCTAGATCGAGATTAAAAAAGCAAGATTTACCCACATCAAGAAACAGAGGCGGTCAACCAAAACTAAGCACTGAAAATCAGTTATTAATCGCTCTAGAATATTGACATCGCCTGATTCATGCAAGAGGTCTATTAAACTTTACGGTTTGATCTGTACCCTGTATTTGCAGTGTCAGGGTATTAGTAGCTAAATCAAATTCTGAACGTAAAGCATGAATTTTGGAGTTGCGTTTGCCGTTAACAAAATTACCGTCTCGATCGATAATCGCCCAAGTGCGATCGCCTTCTAATGCTCCAGATTCTAAAATAGTAACGCGATCGCAAGCTACCCAATCTAATGATTTAACGGGATAAACAAACAAGCGAGATACATAAGCAGTTGTGGCTGACATAGTTCATCATTGCCAATTGTCCATGTCCACTGATTGTCGCCGAAAAAAAAGACCGAATCAAGTAATTTACTCAATTCAGCCTATCTACAACCTTCAATCACAATATTTAATTAACTTAAGGATATGTCCCGCGATCGATTTCGTCGAGAACGGCAGTGGCTTTTGCGCACAAAACTTCATGACACTTACCGTTAGTTGCCACAATACAACCCCAGCGTTTGACATCTCCTTGGTTGTAGTAAACAGGCTCACCATTGAGGTAGCTAAACTTACCACCAGCTTCCGTGAGAATTAGCTCTGGGGCAGCAAAATCCCAGTCTTTAGCAGCCGATTTCCCTGATAAAGACAGATAAACATCAGATTCTTGTTCGAGTAGAGTCGAAATTTTACCCCCAACACCACCCATATATTTCTTACCCGCAAAGGGTAGGCGATCGATTAAGGCTTTAAAACGATCGTCGCGATGGGAACGACTGACAATCAAGTAGAGATCTTCAATTTGATGGCGCTCGGATACCTTCAGGGGGGTAATCTTGCCGTCTTTAGTTTCGACAAAAGTACCATCATCTTTCGACGCGAAATAGACTTTTCCCGCTTCAGGAATCGCCACAATGCCAATAACAGGACGACCTTGATAGGCTAAGGCAATATGCATTCCATATTCCCCTGTTTTATCGATAAAGTCTCTTGTACCGTCTAAAGGATCGATAATCCATACCCAATCTTTGGCGATCGGTTCGGCTTTTTTGACATCAAAAGTTTCTTCAGACAAATAACCAAATTCTTCCGTACCCAATTTCTCTTGTAAACTGCTGAGAATATATTTATTTGCTGCTAAATCAGCTTCGGTAACAGGCCCATCTTTCTTGTCTTGAATATCTAAATCAAACGTATTTTTATGATAGAAAGAACTGAGAATATCCGCTGCACCCCAAGCAACAGAACGGGCAATTGTGAGAATTTCTGCCAATTGGGCTTGATTTTTGTCCAAAGCCATCTCCTAAGATTTTGATGAATATTGCTTCATAATCTTACCTATAATAGGTTTGAATAGATAATCCAAAATTAATGAATAAAGAGTTTTCTTTACTTTCCCCAACGGTTCAAGATCTTATTCAATCCCTGGATCTAGAGGCGCATCCAGAAGGAGGTTTTTATCGAGAGACATGGCGCTCAAACCTAATTTTGCCACAATCTACTCTACCTGATGGTTATGGGGGCGATCGCGTGGCTGGTACCGCTATTTTGTTTTTATTACCCACTGGTCATAGTTCTCGCTGGCACCGAGTAAAATCAGCTGAACTTTGGTTTCATCAAAAAGGAGATCCTCTAGAGTTAACCATTGCAGCATCGATTGAGCCAGAATCACCATCAATCTATTTAGGTCGCGATCGCTGTTTTCAGGCAGTAGTACCCCCCCATTGGTGGCAGAAAGCTCAACCTATAGGTGGGGACGCGGGATATGCTTTAGTTGCCTGTGTGGTTGTTCCAGGCTTTGATTTTGACGATTTTGAGCTAATTGGTGAGGAGAAATAATTGCGCGAGTAATCTTCTGGAGCTAATAGCTAATAGCTTCACTTTTAAATAGCTTGATAACTTCAGGATTATAAACTAGCATATAGTTCCAATAGTTTTCAAACACTGACTCTACATAGCCTTGTGTTTCCTGATAAGGAATTTGCTCGACAAACTCATCGGCATCTTTTAAACCATAACGCTTAACCCATTTGGCTACAGCATTAGGCCCCGCATTATAGCTAGCTACTGCCAACATGGAGTTGTTGTTATATTTTTGGTGAGTAAAGTCTAGATAGTAAGTGCCAATATTGATATTATCTTCAGGGTTAGTCATGGAATAGTTAGCTAAACCGATATTTTCGGCTGCTGCTTTAGCTGTTGGCGGAATGACTTGCATCAAACCCATTGCTCCCGCCGAAGATTCAATTTCTGGCTCAAAGCGAGATTCTTGGCGGATTAAAGAAGTAACTAATAACGGGTTGAGTTGACGCTGTTTAGACCATTTTAAAATAGTTGACTCAAACGGAAACGGATAAAGAGCTTGCCAATACTCAGGAGTTTGACGCAGTTGTTGCCATTGTTGTTTGTCTTCTGGACTATCTCTGTCTTGAAGATCGCCAATTTGGTTAATGCCGCGTAAATTTTGTCCTTGATAGAGTTGTAATAGACCTTTGGTAAAATCATCGGCGATGCTTAATTTAGAGCGATCGCTAATTTCGCTTTGAAATTGTGTCCAAGCTTCCTGTTCTAGTCCTAATTTGTATAGCTCTTGGAAGGTTTTTGACCCCCCTGGAGGCATAATTTTCTCCACCTTAAGTACTTGAGGATCTTGCCGACGTATCGTGGTAAAGTCTCCCACATCCCAACCTAACGCCACCGCTGAGCGCCAAGCATAATATGACCGAGGAAATCTAGCTAGTACAGATTTATAGGCAACAGTAGCCTCTTGGGGACGATTAAGCTTAGTTGCCCACTTCGCAATCCAGAATCCCGCCTTGGGTGCGAGTTTA
The DNA here is from genome assembly GCA_019359095.1 of Pleurocapsa minor HA4230-MV1. Classification (NCBI taxonomy): domain Bacteria; kingdom Bacillati; phylum Cyanobacteriota; class Cyanophyceae; order Pleurocapsales; family Pleurocapsaceae; genus Pleurocapsa; species Pleurocapsa minor. The sequence goes on from JAHHHZ010000017.1 coordinate 262,258, forward strand.
CTCTCGGGATTATTAATCACAATCGGTTGCGCCCATTGCCAGGCGCTGATTAAATCTCCTGCTTGCGCTTTGTTACTGGCAACATCCCAGCGATATTCGGCTGCTGCTTCGGAAGTTTTATAGTCAGTTAAGAGGGTTTGTAGAGCCTGGGTGGCAGATTTTGGGCTATTTAAAAGCTTGAAATATTGCGCTTTTTCTACTAAAGCTTCGGGCGCTTGTTGAGGAAATTGCGCGATCGCTCGCTCTAAATAGGTCACTGCTGCTTGAGGCTTAACCAGCGTAGCCAGCCGCCTTAAACCCAATCCTGTATCGACCGCCTCGGGATACTCTTGAATTAACTTAAGATAGTATTTTTTTGCCGTAACTTGGTCATTACCCAGGTGATGTCCTCGCCCTGCACGATATAGATTACGAGATGTATTCGGGGCTTTAGTGTAAGCTTGACCTGCTTTGCCATAATCCCACTTGAGCCAGTAGCTATCGGCGATCGCCTCCCATTCGAGAGGAGTCAAGTGATGGGCATATTCTGTGACCAGGCGATCGCGCATTTGGTCTACCCCAGGAGCATCAGGAGTATATTTAACTAAAATCGCCATCAGACTTGGTTGATTGGGATTTTTACTCAACTGCTGCCGAATAATTTCTTGGGTGCTGGGATGAGCGGGAAATTCGGCGATCGCCTGTTGCCAATATTCAGGCTGCGATTTCCCCAGAAGGTATAGTGCTTCTCCTGTAACAGCAGATGTGGGATATTGAGCTACTACCTGTTGCCAAGTTTGAACTGCTGCTGAATCGTTTTGCTCAAGCTGGTATGCTTTACCTTTAGCCAGTAAAATATGAGCTGCCAGCAGAGGATATTCTTGCTCTAAATCTTCAAGTTCGGTTAATGCTGCTTTGCCTTGTCGATCCTCAATTAAATCTGAAGCAACCAGGAAACTATGACGAGTACTTGCTGGTGGATTACCCATCGCTAGAGGCGTTTGCTCAGTAGACAGATCATTTTTATAATCAGCAGTATCAGCAAAGGATTTACTGGCATCAATCAAAGCTTCTAAACCTATTACTGTTGATATTGAAGCAAGAACAATTAAGAGAAAAACTTTGCTATTCAATAATTTCCACATATTAGTTTTTTAAAGGCATACAGACGTAGCTATAAGATTAATATTCCCCTGAAAAATATTTTTTATATCATTCAAATAATTGACTGATAATAATTATTTCTTAGTTAATGATTGAGTAACAGTAATCTAAATGCTTAGATCGAGATCGGTAATAGTTTTATTTTATTGTTTTTACTATAGTTAAATTATGCAGTTACATTGAAGTTTTGATGAAGTAAACAAAAAGTTGCTTCAAATTCAATACCTGACAGGGTACTTATAGCCCTATGTAACAACGTTAGGACATCTTGGAAATACTACTCCCTATTTGCGAAGCTTATCCTTTAGGACTCCCTACTCCCTACTCCCTACTCCCTACTCCCTACTTCCTACTTCCTACTTCCTATTTACGAGCCAATTACTATTAATGTTCTAATCTAACTTTGTACGGCTATACCTAATATTCTACTAACTGCCAATATTGATCATCTCCAGGAAATTTAGCAATTACAGCAGTTGTTCCTGATTGAATTACAACATTACCAGAAAAATAATTTCCATATTTATTGAGCGGTGTCCAGTGTTTTGTCTCCAAATCAATTACTTGAACGTCAACAGCTTCAGGAACAACTAAATTAAAATAGGTAGACCAATTAGGCTTTAAATCTACTGATAAAGGTTCAATTAGGCTCGCGTGGTATTGATAGAAATGACCAAAAACTTTAGGTAATTGAGCAGTAGAATTAGTTGCCTGTATTTGATACTTAATCACTTCTCCATAATGTTCTACGTCATCTTTTTGTTTAGCATAAATAGTTAAGTCATAAGTACCAGCACTGGGTGGAGCAATACTGACAATGATATTATCTCCTTGACGATTGACTAAAATAGTATTGATTACCTCTAGATTATTTTGCTTCAGTTCGGCGATCGCCACTACATCTTGAGGTGCTTGAAGTTTAAGATCGATGCGATTAGCAGCAGTAATTTGATAGTTATTATGACTAATTGTGGCTAATCTTAAATTATAAAAGCGAGAGGAAATATGCGGTAAATTATCAAATTCTGCTCTGGTATAAGTTTGCTCTAATAGTTGCCAACCTGGATCTTCTGGGTAATGGTTATTGAGAAATTGTTGGGGAGAAGTTGCAAAGTAATCAGGATTGTACTCAAAAGTAAACTTGTCATTTTGAACCGAACCAGCACCAAAAGTTGCATCTAATAAATACCAAGCGCCGTCTATTTTAATGCTGTTCCAAGCATGATTAGTGTTCTGGAATCGAAGATCGTCTACTGGAGTTGCACCCCTAGCATAGCCAATCACAGTTACTGCTTCTAAATTCATTGCTTCAGCTAGTGCTTGATAGAGATTACTATAGCCTGAACAAATGGTAGTGCGATCGCTTAATACTTTTGTCGGATTAACATTAGGATAGTTATTGTTGTTTAGTGCATCATGAAATGCAACAAGATCATAGCTAATATGTTGAGTGATCCAAGCATAAATAATTCTCGCTTTATCTGCCTCTGTCGGTGCATTTTGGGCGAGTAAATCGGCTAATTCTGTTACCGATGAACCTGAATAATTTAACTCCTTTGCCAGGAGATCGATTTCGGAAAAATCTTGTTGAGCTAAATCTTCGGTATTTCCAAACTGAATTGGTTGGTATTTATGACTGGCAAAAACCTCTGATGGCAACGAAATTAACTGCTGTTGCTCAAAAGAGTTAATTGCTTGATAAATATTACCAATTGTGAGCAATAAAGTACCGCCCAAAACAGCGCTAAGAAAGCCACGCTTGAGGCTATTATATTTCTTGTAGCTTAATTGCAGTTTGAAACTACCTTTAGTAGTCATAAAATATCTTTGAGATCCCGATAAAACTGGTGATTTCTCAAGATAATTGCTAGGAATGCCTTGCTGGAGCGATCTTAATTACCTTGACTCTGTGATATTTCGCACAAACCAGCGCTTTGGTGATTACTGCTCGATATTTACAACTATTGTTTGATTAGACTTCACTCCCAAATTAATTCTCCTATCCCTTGCTCATGAAAGTCATCTCTTGCCAATTCAAACTTCATGGACAGGCTATTCTAGATATATTTAATGAGGCGATCGCTAATTCCACTGCTCTGTATGATTATGAACCTAGAAATTTAGCCACAATTCAAACTTGGTTCCAGATAAAAGCAGAACACAACTATCCTATTATTGGCATCGAAGATAGCAACGGTAGATTAATGGGATTCTCTACCTATGGCACTTTTCGCACTCATGCAGCTTATCAATATTCAGTAGAACATTCAGTTTATGTAGAGGCTAAATTTCGAGGTAAAGGTATTGGCAAAAAGCTTTTACAAGAACTAATACTGCTAGCGCAACAACAGAATTACCATACAATCATCGGCGGTATCGATGCCGAAAACACAATTAGTATCAAATTACATCAATCATTAGGTTTTACTCACTGTGGCACTATTAAACAGGTAGGGTTTAAGTTCGGCAGATGGTTAGACTTAGAGTTTTATCAGTTAATCTTATCAACTCCAAATCTATAAATCTATCTAGAGAAAATGTAGTTTAGGAAAATAGTATATTAAATAACTAATAACTAATAACTAGCAGGTTGCTTATCCCATCATTTATCAAAATACTATCTAAAGGGAGGAGAATACATCAAACCACCATCTGTCCAAAGGGCATTTTGACCCCTTTCTAAATCAAAAGGTAGACCAATATTACGCTCATATACCTCGTCATAATTACCGACGTGCTTGACAACTCTTTGGGCAAAATCATTAGGTAGTCCCATCTCTTTGCCAAAATTCCCCTCTAAGCCCAAAAAACGTCTAATTTCAGGATCTTTTGTCCGAGCAAAACTAGCTATGTTTTCTGAATTAATGCCTAATTCGTCCGCTTCAATCATCGCATATATCACCCACTTAACTACATCGAACCATTGAGAGTCGCCGTCTGCTATTACAGGGCCCAAAGGTTCTTTTGACAATACCGCCTCTAGCACCTGATGATCGTCGGGTTGTTTTAATCCTGCACGTCCAACAGTTAATTGAGAGCGATCGCTGGTAGCAGCATCACAACGTCTCTCTTGATAAGCTGTAAATAACATATTTGCATCTTCTAATACCACAGGAGTATAATTCAAACCTAAATTTCGCATGTTATCGGCTAAATTCTGCTCGTTAGTTGTTCCTGATAACACACAGACTGATTTACCGTCTAAGTCTTCTAATTCTTCAATCTCACTGTCGTTTTTGACTAATATTCCCTGACCATCATAAAAAGTTGTGGGAGCAAACTCCAGACCAACTGAAGTATCACGGCTTAATGTCCAAGTAGTATTACGACTTAGCAAATCCACCTCTCCCGACTGCACCGCTAGAAACCGAGCCTCTGTATCGAGATCGCGGTACTCTACTTTGCTGGGGTAATCAAAAATGGCTGCGGCTACTGCACGACATAAATCTACATCCATTCCTGAGTACTTGCCGTTTTCATCGGCAAAACTAAATCCAGGTAGCTGTCCATTAACGCCACAGATTAATTTTCCTCTACTTTTGACTGTATTTAAGCGACTAGTAATGATACCAGTTGCCTCAGCTTTCGCATCACCTTTAGCCTGACTATTTTCAGCTTCATTGTTACTACAGCCACCAACTAGCAACAGCGCGATCATGGCTACAGAAATTAGTTTTAAATTTATTTGGGTCAACATAATATACTACTTTTACACAAGACTTTTAATGACACTGAGAATCAGGTTAGCGGAAAGGAGGAGAATACATCAAGCCACCATCAAGCCACAGGGAATTTACACCTCGTTCTAAATTCAATCGCATTTTAACTTGAGATGAACCATAAAATAGTATTTTTTACAAGCGATCGCCCTCAAGCAGGTTTTAAAAAGGTAAACTAGATATGAAGTACATCCATAGCTCATTTATAAATATTTTTACTTATTTTACTTATCAAACTTTTATCTAGAAATATATATGCGGACAACTGCAATCAAAGTATTTCTCGGAACATCATTAACCATATTGCTCCCAATCGAGGTTTTAGCAGAGTCTGAACCAAAATTGAGTAACTTGACTGAATCTGAGTTTGAGTTTTTGACGGCTCAACAAGCTGATGCTGGGATTAGCACCTTACACTCTTTTCCTACCAATGCCAATTTGGAGCAAAATCCTCTTATCTTTGACACCCAACTTACTAATCTTAATTTCACTCTCGAATTAGAGGATGACCAGTCTAGATTACCAAACTTCTCTGACTACGATTCGGCTCAAGATTCGGCTCAAGATTCATCTTCTTTTAAAGCAGGAGTTGCTTCATGGCAAAGCAAAACCAAATTAGGTGTCATGAAGCTAGACGGTAATTTCAATTCCTCAGCGCATTTTACTCAAGGAAAAGCTTCTCTATCAAGTCCTACTGCTCTTGGCTCAGTTGATTTATCAATTAATCTAGATCGGCAGATTAGACCTATTCAGGCTACTACTGGTTGGCATACTAATACGCCTTTGGGTTCTCTAGCCGTTAAAGGCAACTTCAATCAAGATATAACTTTTACTGGCGCAAATGCAGCTTGGAATGCGAAAACCCGTCTGGGTAAAGTAACCGTCCGAGGAAATTTCGACCACGACACCAACTTTAGTGGAGTCAATGCAGCGTGGAAGGCTAAAACATCATTTGCTTCATTAGCAGTAAACGGCAACTTTGATCGAGATATAACCTTTACTGGTGCTAACGTCAAAATTGACTCCAAAGCTTTGATTGGTTCTTTTAAAGCCGATATTAAACTCGATCGCGACACCAAGTTTAATGGGGCGGAAGCCTCTTGGGATGCTAATCTCTTGTTTGGCTCAAATATCGGGGTTAGTGGCAAGTTCGATCAAACTAATTCTTTTACAGGAGGTAGCATTAAACTAGGAGCGCAATCCTTGATCGGCGTTGTGGGAGTTAAAGCAAATCTTGATGCGGATACTCAATTTACCAGCGGTAGTGCCTTCTGGAGAGCTAAAATCAGAGCAGGTTATATCGGTTTAGATGCCGATCTTGAAAAAGACGGTAATTTTTCCTCTAAGTTAGATTTACAATTTCCGCTGTAGCTATGATTGTCTGGATGGTTATTTTTAAGCTGAAGATAACTCCGTTAAACTACCCACTACCTATATGCGAAGCGGTATCTCCAACTATGCGACTTGTGCCGCTTAGTTCGGTAGACAAGTCCTTTAGGACTACCTACTAATTGTCTATCGCTAATCTTGTACGGCTATATTTAAAGGGCGATCGCTTTTACTTAAACTTTTTGCTGCTCAAACTAGCTAAAATATGCTTTATATGCAGATATCGGTAATATAAAGGGATAATAAAAGAAAGATCAATGACTAATTTTGATACTAAAAATCCTCCTCAACCAAAATTAATCGATTCTTGTGTACATTGCGGTTTTTGTCTTTCTACCTGTCCTAGCTATCGAGTCATCGGTAAAGAAATGGATTCTCCCAGAGGCAGGATCTATTTAATGGATGCCATTAATCAAGGAGAAGCAACAATTGACACCACAACTACTCAGCATTTTGATTCCTGTTTAGGATGTTTAGCCTGTGTGACTACCTGCCCTTCAGGAGTAAAGTACGATCAGCTAATTGCTGCTACTCGTCCTCAGATCGAGCGGAACCTAAATCGTAGTTTACCCGATAGGTTAATTAGAACTTTAATTTTTAATCTCTTTCCTTATCCCAATCGCTTACGCCATCTGCTGCCTCCCCTGTGGTTCTATCAAAAATCAGGTTTACAGCAGTTAGTTAGACAGACAGGAATGCTTAAAAAGCTAACTCCTCGATTAGCAGCAATGGAGGCAATTCTACCTGAAGTAACGGATAGTTCTTGGCGGAGTGATTTACCTGCTGTAATACCCCCTCAAGGAATAAAGCGCTATCGGGTAGGGATGATTTTAGGCTGTGTGCAGCGGTTATTTTTTTCTCCTGTAAACGAAGCTACAGCCAGGGTCTTGACTGCTAATGGTTGTGAGGTGGTAATTCCTCCCAGTCAAGGCTGTTGTGCTGCTTTACCCGCTCATCAGGGACAAGAGGCACAGGCACAGGTTTTAGCAAGGCAGATGATTGATAGTTTTATCGATCAGGATTTAGATGCAATTATTATTAATGCTGCGGGTTGCGGACATACTCTCAAAGAATATGGTCATATCTTAGCTGATGATCCTGAGTATCGAGCAAAGGCGGAACAGTTTTCGAGTAAGGTTAAAGATGTCCAGGAGTTTTTAGCAGAGATCGAGTTAACTACTGAGTTACATCCTTTGACATCAGGTGAGTTGACTCTTGTTTATCAAGATGCCTGTCATTTATTACATGGACAAAAGATTAGTCTGCAACCACGTCAGCTGTTACAACAAATTCCTGGGGTTAAACTGCGCGAACCTTTAGACGCAAGTTTATGCTGCGGTAGTGCGGGTATTTATAATATGTTGCAGCCAGAAACCGCCGATGAGCTAGGTAGACAAAAAGTGAATAATTTAATTAAGACTGGAGCGAGTGTCATTGCCTCGCCTAATCCTGGCTGTTCTTTGCAAATTCAAAAACATTTGGAGTTACAGGGTTTAGAAGGGATTAAATTATTCCATCCCGTTGAGTTGTTAGACTATTCAATTCAAGGAAAACAGATTTAAAATATGAATTCCGTTTAAACAATTCCAATTAAAACTCGCGCAAAGACGCAGAGACGCAAAGATTTTATTAGAAGCGCTTAAGAGGACTTGATATAACTGGTCAGTCCTTCAATTCATCTCTTTATTAGAGTAATTTACATTACCAAGAATTATGCACCAAGTAAACGACTGGATCGATATTTCTTTGACCATTCACCCAGGAATGCCCTATTGGCCAGATAATCCTGCCATAACTGTTGAACCTAGTCAATGTTTAGCTCATGGAGATGTATGCAATGTTTCTAAGTTGACCATTGGGACTCATACAGGAACTCATGTTGACGGTATTAATCACTTTATTAAAGGTGGTATTGGGATCGATCGAATGCCTTTAGATGCGACTATTGGTAGAGCTAGGGTGATTAAAATTAAAGATCCTCAACAAATTAAGGTTGAAGAGCTTGAACCCCATAATATTCAAGCAGGAGAACGGATTTTATTTAAAACTCAAAATAGTAATTTTGCTTTAAAATCTAAGACTTTTGTGGAAGATTTTGTCCATATTTCTACAGAAGCAGCACAGTATTTAGCTGAGAAAAAAGTTCGTACTGTAGGAGTAGATTACTTATCAGTTGGTGGCTATGAAGGGAATGTAATCGAGGTACACCATGCTTTATTAGGTTCGGGTATTTGGGCGATTGAAGGGCTAAACTTAGCTGAGGTTGAACCTGGAGAATACGAGCTAATTTGCTTACCCATTAAGCTTAAAGATGGAGACGGGGGATTAGCTAGAGCAATCTTGCGTCCTATTTAGAGGATATCTGAAAAGTCTAATTGCTACGTTTCCAGTGGGTAGATCCCCCTAAATCCATGCCACTTGCTCTACTTGGGGAGACCCCAAGACCGCAGTGGCTCCCCTTGTTAAGGGGGACTTTGATTCCGATTCCCCCCTTGTTAAGGGGAGGCAGCGCGTTGCGGAGGTTTCCTCCGTTGTAGCGACTGCCGTGGGCTAGGGGGGATCTACTAGGGTCTAAGCATAACAGAATTGAGTTCTCAGACATCCTCTTAAAAATAATGCTAGTTAAGATCGGGTTCAGTTGAATAGTTAAATAAATACTGTTGGAGCTGGCATCAATTAATCATTTATCCCACACTTATTTGATGCACTACTGATTTTTCTATTTCTCGATTAATGTTAACATTTACAACCAGAGTCGCATTTGAGATTTGGTTGCGTCTCGATATCCAAACCAGACGCAAGGAACGCATCGTCAGTTAAAATGGCAAATCAGTTATCTATTGCAGTAGCGTTTATTGGATTTCTTGTTTTAATTGTCTTCGTCGGCATTTATTCTTCAAGTTACAAGCAAAGTACTACTGCCGATTATTTGTTAGCTAGTCGTGATGTCAATCCTTGGCTGACGGCATTATCGGCAATGTCAACGGGACAAAGTGGTGCGTTGTTTCTCGGTCAAGTTGGTTTTGCCTATAAAATTGGAGTCTCTGCAATTTGGTTGACGATCGGCTGGGCGATCGGCGATTATCTAGCCTGGTTATTCTTTTTTAAACGACTCAGAGAAATATCAGAAGACACTTCATCTGATACGGTTTCCGATTTTTTGGCTCAAAAAACTCTTGGTAATCGCTGGATTTCGATCGCTTCAGGCATAATTATTCTTGCTTTCCTTGGTTCGTATGCGGCAGCGCAACTAGTAGCGGGAAGTAAAGCACTAAACGTTGTCTTTGATTGGAATTATTATTTAGGCATCGTGCTGGGAGTGGTAATTGTCATTGTTTATTGCTTTTCTGGGGGAGTTCGTGCCGAAATCTGGACGGATGCGGTACAAGGAGTCGTAATGATTGGTTCGCTGCTGCTGCTTTTAGTTGTGGCGATTATTAGTGGTGGTGGATTTGGCGAAATCTGGACGCAGTTAAACGCGATCGATACTCAACTGGTTAATTTTAGTCCGACGAATTTGCCTCTGGGTTTTATTCCTTTTTTTGTCGGTTGGATTGCAGCAGGTTTTGGCGTAATCGGTCAGCCTCATATTTTAACGCGCGCAATGGCGATCGATTCACCAGAAAATGTCAAATTAGCTCTTAATATTAAAATTATAGCCAGTCTGATTACTTCTTTTTCTGCCCTTGGTATTGGTTTGGTGTCGAGAGTGGTTTTGCCCGATTTGCTCACAAACGGCGATCCAGAATTAGCATTATTTTATCTAGCAGAGGATTTATTACCTTCATTTTTTGTGGGAATAATGCTGGCAGGAGTATTCGCTGCAACTATGTCTACTGCTGATTCGCAAATACTCTGTTGTTCGGCTGCGCTCACTCAAGATATAGCACCTCAGTTTGCTAAATCTTATAGAATGGTGAAATTAGGAACGTTGACAGTGGCAGCGATCGTCATGAGTATTGCTTTAGCTGGCGACGATAATGTTTTTCTATTGGTTACTTCTTCTTGGTCGGCATTAGCTGCGGGTTTGGGGCCATTAATTTTAGTCAGGATTAGGCAACTACCTATTACAACTCCAGTAGCTTTATTGATGATGATTGTTGGTATTGTGGTGGCGATCGCCTGGAGTTCTGTATTTAAATGGTCAAATCTTATTTATGAAGTGGTACCAGGTATGACGGCGGGATTTATTGTTTATGCGATCGCTCAGTTATTCGAGCGCAAATTATTAAGAAAATAGGAAATAGGAAATAGGAAGTAGGAAGTAGGAAATGTCCTAACGTTTTTACTTATGGCTAGAGAACTTATTTGGGATCTATAAACCTGATTTAACAACTTTGTAGGTCAACTTCCCCACGACAATTAAAGTTGCCACTGGAAAAAGTCAACTACATTACCTAATATACGATGTTTGATTAAGGGGCGTTTTTGCCAGTCGGCATAAGTTATTATTTGGCTTTGAGCAAAACCCTTTTCAAAAGTAGCTCGAATTCCTTCAACTAACCTCGGCTGGGCGCTACAGATATCTAATTCCTCGTTGTGGCAAAAGCTGCGAGGGTCAAAGTTAGCACTCCCTGTAGTTGCCCAAATATCGTCAATTAGCAGTAACTTTGCATGAGTCATACTGGGCTGATATTCATAAATTGTTACCCCACCTTTTAATAATTTACCGTAATGTTCATAAGAGGCATAGTAAACAGGTTTTTTATCACTCCGTTCGCTAGTAGTGAGAATGCGAACATCTACCCCATCTTGTTTGGCGGCTACTAATAAATCAATTGAGTTGGGGTCAGGTAAAAAATAAGGGCTAGCTAACCAAATCCGCTTTCTAGCACAAATAATACTGTTGTATTTAAAAGCCTGGATGGGAGAAAAACGAATTCTGGGGTTTGCTCCTGGTACAACCAACATTAAATCATGATGATCAGATCGATCGCGCTCTCGATTTTTGCCATAATAATTAAAATTGTGGAATTTAAATTTGCTTAAATCTGCTGTACCATTACTAAAAGTCCAGTGTTGAGAAAATACACCTTCTAAAATACTAATAATTTCCCCCTCGATCCGCATCTCCACATCTAGCCAAGGTTGAGTATCATCTTTTTTTTCAATCCCATCCCAAAGATCGGAGATCCCCGCACCGCCAACTAAGCCAAATTCACCATCAATCAGTAGGAGTTTACGGTGAGTACGTCCAGCATAATCTAGAGGAGCGCGCCACTTAAAAGAATTAAAAAAAGAAACTTTGACTCCAGCACCTCGTAAACGGTTCCAATATTGGTCGGAGAGATCTTTCGTCCCATAATGATCGACAACCAGCCTTATTTCAACACCTTCAGCAGCTCTTTCGGCTAAAGCAGCAGCAAAATCATCTGCTCGTTTGCCAGGAGTCATAAAAAATGTTTCAAAATCAATTGTATGCTGCGCTTGACTAATCGCATCTAGACGCGCACGTTGAATAGCACCAGCTTCGTTCCAAAAATCAGTGACGATGCCATCAGTAATAAAAGAGTTGGTAATACTAGCTAAAACGTAGGGAAAATGAGGTTCTTCTGGTCTAGGTGCATGTTTAACTTTATAGATAATGCGATCGCGAAACGCACCTCTTAAATAAAAGCCGACAAATATACTTAAGCTAACTATTAAAAAAATAATAACCAGCCACCATAAAATAGATTCAATCATTATTGATGTAAAAATTAACTACTCTAACAGTCAGCTTGCGATCGACTAGACTATCGATTTTTTAGAATCTATTTTCTCAAACTGGATGTGTTTATCAAACCTTGATTTAGTAAATTAATACATCTAACTAGAGAAATACATTGGGCAATAGGTAACAATAACGAAGTGCGACGCGTCCTAAAGGATACCGCTTCGCATAAAGCTAGTCCTTTAGGATATCCTTTAGGATAAATCATCAATTGTCGGCAAACTGATCGGGAAAAATTAAGCGTAATTTAAGCAAACTTAGTCACAATAAAAGCAAGCAAGATAATTACACTTGAAAAATCATGGTTACTACTGAATTAACTTCGCAGATTTCATCACTATTAGGTAAAGAAGCAGAAGATTTACTCACCTACAAAGCCAAGATAGCCAAGGATACTTTACATTTACCAGGAAAAGACTTTATCGAACGCATTTTTCTTAATAGCGATCGCAACCCACAAGTCTTGAGATCTTTACAAGCGCTATACTCTACGGGCAGACTAGCCAATACGGGCTATCTATCTATCTTGCCTGTAGACCAAGGGATCGAACACTCCGCAGCAGCTTCTTTTGCACCCAACCCGCTCTATTTTGACCCAGAAAACATTATTAGATTAGCCCTTGAAGGTGGTTGTAATGCGGTGGCTACAACTTTGGGAGTTTTGGGGATGATGTCCCGCAAATATGCCCATCGTCTGCCTTTTATCGTTAAGCTCAATCACAATGAGCTACTGACTTATCCTAATCCAGCAGATCAAATTATGTTTGCCTCGGTAAAGCAAGCCTGGAACTTGGGGGCTGTAGCCGTTGGTGCAACTATTTATTTTGGTTCACCAGAGTCATCGAGAGAGATCCAAGAGGTAAGTAAAGCTTTTGCCCAAGCCCATGAATTAGGCATGGCAACGATTCTTTGGTGTTATCTACGCAACGATGCCTTTAAACAAGACAAAGACTATCATTTAGCAGCAGATCTAACAGGACAAGCAAACCATTTGGGGGTAACCATTGAGGCGGATATTATTAAGCAAAAATTACCCACCTGTAATGGCGGTTATCAAGCAGTAGCTCAAGCTACAGGAGCAAAATATGGTCGCACTAATGACAAGGTTTACAGCGAATTGAGCAGCGATCACCCAATCGATTTAACTCGCTATCAGGTACTTAATTGCTATGCAGGGCGCAGTGGTTTAATCAATTCTGGGGATTCTGCGGGCGATCATGACTTCGCTGAGGCGGTACGTACTGCGGTAATTAATAAACGTGCTGGTGGTTCAGGCTTGATTTCGGGCAGAAAGACTTTCCAGCGTCCAATGTCTGAAGGGATTAAGCTATTTAACACCATTCAAGATGTTTATTTAGCCGATGAAGTAACTATTGCTTAAGTTGTTATGGATTGAAAGTATGCTAAAGCCCTAAAGGACAAGGGTACAACGTGAGGCTGAGAGGAATATTATATGGCGTTGCTGATTTAAAGTATACCATTTGCCCTAAAGGATTCACTCTTTGTACTAGCTACGTATCGTCCTTTAGGACAAGGATACAATCTGAAACTGATAATAATACGGTTCGTAATCAGAAGCTATAAGCCCACATAATTTTACTGTAACTTATAACTGTAGTTGGGTACTTCTTTGGTGCGGAAGAAGAGAAAATTATTTCTTTAATTAGCTTATTTCAACGGACGGGTAGTTAATATCTCGCTAGCTGATAGAGATTTAATCGCAGAGATCAAAACAGTAGCTACACCAATGGATTCTCCTACAGCGTTAAAAATTTCTAATACGCACCCTTTTTCTCCACCGTGGGGATGGGGAACAAAATCAACTAAAGTAGCAACATCTCCAATTTTCAGATTGTGGTCAGCTATGTTTTGAGTCAAGGCGACTTCCGAATATAGTTCAAGGGTCATGCCGATCTTCTTAATCTCCTGGTACTTTAGTGGGGAATAGTTTTTTCCCTTGAGTCCTGATTCTAACTATATTTAAAATCGATCTAAATTAGTCCCCGTTAAATTAGCTTCTGTTAAATCTGCTCCCATAAGTTTGGCGTTGGTTAAATTAGCATTAGTTAGATTGGCATGACTCAGATTAGCAGCGATTAGTTTAGCGTTAGTCAAATTTGCGCCTGCTAGATTAGCGTGGCTCAAGTCGGCATCAATCAGATTGATGTTTGCCAAGTGCATCTGGGATAAATCGGCGTGTCGGAGATTGGCGTGACGAAAGTTTCTCCTATTTAGAGCATATCCTTGGATGAGACTGGCGCGATCGCTAATTCTCAGTTCTCTTTGGGGTTGACTAGTTACAGTGAAGGTAAGACAATCGCCACTTTTCATTAGTTGAGTTAATTCTTGATAAAGAGCATAGTCTCCCACCCCGCTAATATTTACCCAGGCTCTAGTACGAGTTAGAGCAGTAAAAAGCTGATGACGCAGAGATATATTATCTGATTGTGCGATGCGATCTAAACCGACTAGATAGACTAAATCGGCTTCTTGTCCTTTGGCGCGATGAATTGTCGAAAGGGTAATTGCTCCTGGATACCAGAATTGATTGGGATTATCTTGTTGGGTAGGATCGATACAGTTATAAGTGCGTTGACTGGGAAGATAAATATTGAGTCCCTGATTGATTAAAAAAGTGGCAGTATGTTTAAGTAACGTGTTGGCTTCATAAGCTGAACCCAAGACAATGATTAGTATTTCTCGATCTGGCTGAAGCTGATCGTCCGTTAGATTTTGTTGCAGTTTTTGCGCCAGGATAGTTAATTCTTGCTGTCGAGAAGCAAAGCGTTCAAAGCAGATCATCTCTCCCTGCCATAGTTCACTAATAATATGCGGTGAATTTGATTCCCTAGTCAGGGTAATCTGATTACCTAACTGCCAATCTCCCGTAACTTTATAGCCCAAAGCTGCCCATTCTTCAGGATAGATCGAACCCGTGAGTAAACCGTTTTCTCTCAATAAGCCAAGGGCGATCGCCTGCGCCACCATAATTATCTGTTGAGGTGTACGATAACTACGAGAGATTATTTCTGTCTTATTAATCTGCTGATTATATTGCCCTGTAACTAAATGTCCTAATTCTTCGCCAAATAGTTCAACGGGTTCGGGTAACTTTAAACTGCCCAAACTTTGCAATTCGTCATAAGCCCAGATTAGTCTTCTTTGCTGAGGCGATATAGGATTTATAGGGCGCAGTGATTGATAGACTAGCCAATAAAAAGGCTGTTTATGCTGATAAAGCCAGAGATCCGTCATTAAGTCTTGTGCTTCATCAATCAAGACAGCATCATATATTTGAGGAATAATACGGTTTTCTAATAGCTGCAAACAAGCTTCTGCCAGGGCTTCATTAGGTTGACTACTGAGGGTAAAGGGTACGGATAAAGAAATATTCCCCGTCGCCCGCGAGATCGTGCCATAAAAACCAGGCTGTTGCTTACTTCCCCAAGCATGGAGAATTTTTAGTCCAGAGTTTTCAGGATCGTAGTTCATTTGATCCTGGGTAAAATAGCGTATCCAGCGATCTACCTGCTGAGTTATGGAGTCATACAGACTGCGAGAAAAAAACACCAGCGCAATTTGCCATTGAGGATACTTAACCGCCATCAAGGCTGCTTTCTGACACAATGCCACGGTTTTACCCGAACCTGCTACCCCTCTGATCCGCTGCATGCCTGGGGGAATTTGTTTGGCTAGGGTTTCCTGTTGCAAGTCCAACTGATTTAAGCGCGATCGCACCTGTTGAATAATCTTGCGTCTATTTAAACCAGTATTTAAACTAGAACAATTACGCTGTTGATGTTCGGGGGTATAAAGAGCAGTACCTCCCAATACAGCTTGTAACAATTCCCACTGAGTCGGCGTGAGATCTGAACCGATAACTAGGGGATGAGTATTAGCGATCGCCTTAACAATCAACTCAGAATCTATGAGCTGTTCTTGCCACAAAATAGGTGGAGAATTGGGTAGATTTGCCCAGCCTCGCTCTTGCCATTGAACTTGAGTAATATAAGGCAGTGCCACCATCGCTCTAGCACTAACCTGACGTTTTAACAAAGGTTCGCGATCGCTATATTCTAATAAGGCATATAACTGTCTTTCTGCCTGTTGATATGGATTGCCCGAATCTGTATAAAAATTCTGATATTGCCAACGATGACCTTGAATATTAACTAACTGTTCAATCCTGATTGCTTTAACTTCAATGACAATTAATCCTAGCTGATAATCCGCAATTAAAATATCAGGCTCTTTGCGCAATTTATCTGGACTAAAAATAGGGTAACGCCAATAAGCAATACATTTTCTCCGTTCAAAACCTCTTTTAATCCCATTCCAAACTATTTTTTCTCCTGTTTCTCCCTTACTATCAAATAATTCTGTGGCAATAAATTTATTTGAATTAGTCATTTAACCGATGATTTGAGAGAAGCATTTCATTTTTCTGTACATATCTAATAATAGAAAAGAAATAACTATTCATTAGTCGGGTTCAGTCTTTTACTCGATTAATTTTCTCTTGTAAACGAGCAAAAACTTGTTCCCCTTGAGTTAACTGTCCATTAGCTCTTTGTTCTGTACCAACGGCAATTTTAGCTTGAAGTTCTTTTATCTTTTTCTCTCTAATTTCTAAGAGTTTAAAAGTTTCAGTAATTACATCATCAGCGTTGTTATATTCACCACTAGCAATCTTATTTTGAATGAATTTCTCTTGTTCTGGTTTGAGTTTAATATTCATAGCTCTAAGCCTTATCAATTTAGATGCATTAGATTTATTTAGATCATTAATTTAAAAGCGCCATATAGATTTTATTGCTAGTAGATGAAGGCTTAAGTAAAGACACCATTTTGTCAACCTGAAACCCTTATTACATCTAACTTGTTACTTGTTACTTGTTACTTGTTACTCGTTACTTAAGCGAAGCGCTACTAGTTGTCAGTTGTGCTACTTACTCTCCGTCCTAACTGCTTCTAAAATTCTTGAATAATAAAAACTAATACTAGTCATCCCCGCGCGCTTAATTTCGAAGCCATTTTCTTTCAGGACAGCAATAATATCTGCCTCTTTGTGTTGATAAGCTCTAGTAGTTTTAGAAGGGCCAGGAAAAAATTCGCCGATCTTTTTCAGCACAAACAACAAACAAGTTTTCGGTGCAAAACTTAAAATTACGCGAGATTCGGCTAAAGATGCTAGGTGAGTAATCATCTTGGCTGCATCCTCTGTGGGGTAATGAATCAGCACATCCAGACAAATTACCGTATCGTACTTGCCTGTTAACGCTTCCAAATCCTTGACGCTAAAAGACACTTTACTAGTATCTTTCAATGCCGATTCGGCTTTTTCTTTGGCTTCCCCCACCATTTTGGCGGAAATATCACTCGCTGAAACTATTGCTCCCGCTTCCGCTAGAGGAATACTCAAACTACCAACACCACACCCCGCATCACAAATTGTCAAATCAGTTAAGTTACCATCATCTTTTAACCAACCAACTACAGTATCGATAGTTTGCTGGTGTCCTTCGCGGATCTTCTTCTGTACCTTATTTACATCGTCAGTTTCGCCGTAAATTCTGCGCCAGCGATCGAATCCTTGCTGATTAAAATAATCTTTAACAACTGCTTTATCGTTGAGCTTATCTGCGGTTTTCATAAATTAATTAAAAATATCAAATATCTGCCTAGACTCTGTATTGTATCCTGCGTACAGCACCGAATAAACATCTAATAAGCATAAGTCTTTGACCTCTAGATTTTGTAACTACAGTTTATCAATTCTTGTGGGATAGAATCTTGTGGAGTAGCTTGTCGTCAAGTAAGTGGCACGGTATAGTACCAATTTTCAAAAGTAGTGAGAGACTTGCTGCTAATCACATATTGGCTTGATTTCAAATAGCTTGGGCCAAAGTTTTCCTGTTACAAATAGCCGATCAGACTCAGGATCGTAAGCAATACCGTTTAAGACTGCATCTTGGGTGGGTGTGGCTGCGGGGTCAATGATTCCTGTGAGATCGAGCCAGCCTATCACGACACCCGTTTTAGGGTCAATACGGGCAATGCGATCGCTCAACCAAATATTCGCCCAGATTTCTCCTTTGACAAATTCTAATTCGTTTAATTTATCGATAGGACGGTCATTTTCTGTTACCTTAATCCGTTTAGTTTCTTTAAAAGTATTAGGATTAAGAAAATAGAGAGTATTTGAGCCATCGCTCATGATCAGTTCTCGATCGTTATGAGTTATGCCCCAACCTTGAGTTGGATAATGAAAGGTAGCAATCTGCTTTAAAGTTTTTTTGTCATAAACAAAACCCGTTTTAGAAACCCAAGTAAGTTGGATTAGGCGATCTTGCCACAAAGTCATGCCTTCGCCAAAATAGCGATCGTCTAATTTACTAATCTGTAGAACTTTGCCTGTCTCTAAATCAACTTTTCTAACTGATGATTTGCCCTCTAATCCAGTACTTTCGTATAGCTCACCCTGGTCAAAAATTAGACCTTGAGTAAAAGCATTTTGGTCGTGAGGATAAGTTTGAATAACTTCATAACTACAGATTGTAGTTTTTTGTGCCACGGCGATGGGTGATTGTGTAGCTTGTTGACAGCCAAACAAGGTTACTACTATGGTTAACCACAAGTTTTTTGGAATCATCACAAGCTCTATTTTCTAACTGGTATTCGTAAGATATCATCTGATTCATAATTGCGATCGCCAATCTGGCAATTTTTTTCCATACTTAATTGATCTTTTGCGCTTTAATTGCGATCGCTTAGAATTTAGTCAAGTTAAAAATATTCAACAAGCTTAGAGCTTAGAGCTTATAGCTATTCTAATTAGTTTTTGGACGTAACGTCTTCTACAGAACGAATAATCGTATCAACATCATTTTGAGGTTGAAAAATTGCCTTGATTCCCTCGTCTAAAGTTTCTGCCATCACAATTTGGTTTTCATAGATCACAATTACTCTGGCTAAAGTAGGCAAGCTATTTTCTTTCGCTTCGATATAGAGTGGTTCGACATACAGTAATGATTGTTCGATGGGGATAATTAGTAAATTACCTTGAATGGCTCGGGATCCTTCTCGATTCCACAGAGAAATTTGTTGAGAGATTACAGGATCTTGGTTGATTAAAGCTTCGATTTGATTAGTGCCGTAAATTAGCTTTTGTTTGGGGAATTTATAAAGTAGTAACTTGCCATAATCCGCGCCATCAGATCTAGCTGCAAACCAAGCAATTAGGTTAGGACGATTCATCGGGGAATAAGGATGGAGAAGAATAAATTCTTCTTGGCTGGCGGTAGGTAACTTCATGATCAAGTAGTAAGGTTCTACTGCCTGAGATCGATCGCCATAGATTTCTTGGGGAATTTGCCATTGATCCTCACGGTTATAAAATACTTGAGGATCTAGCATGTGATAAGTCAAGAGTCTTTCTGACTGAATACTAAACAGATCTTCGGGATAGCGAATATGTCGGTGTAAATCTACAGGCATGGCAGACAGAGGTTTAAATAGCTGGGGAAAAATTTTGTTCCAAGTGCGAATTATGGGATCGGTTTCATCAGCTATATAAAAATCTACTTGACCATCATAGGCATCTACCACTACTTTGACTGAGTTGCGCAGATAGTTAAATTTATTTTTGCCTGGATCTGAATAAGGATAGCGATCGCTGATCGTATAAGCATCTATAATCCAATAAAGATGATCTTGACGCTCATTAGTTTTAGCTACTACTAAGTAAGGATCTTGATCGTAGCTGAGGAAAGGTGCGATCTCTTTGATTCTTTGTTTAATGTTACGGCGAAATAGTAGTTTTGTATCCTGGGTAAAATCTTGAGCAAACAGCATTTGCCAGTCTTTAAGGTATTGAGCAAACAAGACTCGTCGCCAGTAGTTACCAATTTTAATCCCGCCAGTACCGTCGTAAGTGGTGTAAACATTTTCTTCGCCACTAGGAAAATCTAGTTCCCTAACCTTAGTTGAAGTCATGATGTAGGGGTTGGTCAATTCACCAAAGTAGATACGGGGTTTACCGATGGGAATACTATGACGGATTATCTCATCTGAAATAGTTAGTGAACCTGTTTCTTCGTTTCCTGTACCCAGATCTTTAACGTAATAATAGGGCAAGCCACCTTCCGCAACTTGGTTAACAGGAGAAAGGGTAAAGCCATAACCATGAGTATAAATTAAATGTTCGTTAACCCAGGTTTTGGCAATATCCTGGACTTGAGCATAGTCTAACTCCCTGGCTGCAATAATTACCTGTTGTTTATAAGCAAGATCGAAATCGGATTTACTTAATAAATAGCGATCGATATCCGCATCATAAAATTGATAGTAGGGACGGATTTGCTGTAGCTGTCGATTGGTTTGCAGGATGGGACGAGTATCCCACAAACGGATGTTTTTGATGGTTAAATTATTATTCTGAATATCGGCTGCGGTTAATTCTCCTTGAGGATTAAAGGTTTTAGTTTCAATATTATTTAAGTTAAACGCTTGGCGAGTGAAGGCAATACTGCGCTCAATATAGGGTCTTTCCTTGGCTAATTCGTTGGGTTGAACAATTAAATACTGTACCGTGGTGCTGGCAATGTTGCTGATGACAAGAACTGATAAATAGAGCGTAAAAGGAAAAATTAACAAGATAATTTTTTTGATCTTGCGCTGTTGTAGCTGTGAATTTCGATATCCTGTAAAACCTTTATACAACAACCAAAGAGCGCTAACAATTGATACCAGAGTTAGCCATACTTCTAAAGGTAATTGAACTCGAATATTGGTGTAGCTAGCACCATATACTACACCACGAGTACTATAAAGTAGGTCAAAACGGTTCAGCCAATGTTGACAAGCTAGGGCAAGCATCACCGCTGCACCCAAAAAAGAAATATGGCGCAACTGGATTTTAGTAAAGCCTGGAAAACGCCCTTGCGATAGACTATTTCCTGATAATAAATAGTACAAAGTGCAGCTTAACAAGGTGCAGCAGGATAAAGCCAGTAGCCAAGATTCAATTAAATGCCACACAGGAAAGCGAAAGATATAAAAGCCAATATCCTGACCGAACTGTGGATCATTTAAATTAAACTGAGATGGATTAAAAAAGCGCAGAAATACCGACCAGTTAGCTGCTGCAATCAAGCCAAAGATAATACTCAGTAAAATAGCGATCGCTTTTAAACTAATGCGTGGTTTCCACAACAATAATCCCACAACCGTAAAGACGACAATTAACTGACGCAAATAGCTAACTATAAAACCTGTCAGATTCGCCAGATTAAAACTATCAAGAGGCGGTTTGAAAACTGTGGCAATTTGGGGTAGAGGATAGCTAGTTTGCCAAACAGATAAAGCCAGATCGATACAGGTAGTCAGGATGTAAGTAATTCCTCCCGCAAAGGCGATCGCTGCGGTTAATAAAAGAGGTAACTTCAAACGAGGAGAATATATTTTTTGCTCGGTATTTGGCTCAATATTTTGCTTAGTATCAGAGCTTGTAGCTTTTCTGTTTCGGGTAGCGCTAATTATCTCTCTGCCAAATAGCTGCTTTTGCTCAGGGGTTACAGACAAACCTACGTCATACCATTCATCCTTGGGTAGCCACTGCCACTGCCAACGACTTGCTAACCATAGATTAAACCCGATAAATAGTCCTGAAACTAAAGTGGCGATCGCCCAGAGAATATATTGACTGGCACGTTTTACGACAAAGACTGAGAGATAGTCTACCTCTTGAAACCAAAGTATTTCAGCAAATAACCTTGAGGAAAATTCAAAAATTAACCACAAGCCTACAATAATGGCGATCGTTTTTAAAAGGTATGAATAAAGCGGTTTCATAGCAGAAACAATATACCGTCAGGGTAAGTACAAGGTTGCTTAATTTAACTTGGTTTGTGCCTAATATCAGGTTCGGATGAACAGTTAAATATTTTAATTTAGGGACTTAGGGACTTGGGGACTTGGGGACTTGGGGACTTGGGGACTTGGGGACTTGGGGACTTGGGGACTTGGGGAATCACTCTATTTAAAGTCATTATCCATACTTGATATAACAACAATGTAACAACTAGTAGCAAGCAATTAATGAAAAATTTAGCGATCGCTCGATCGACAAGCTTAGAGCTATATGCGAAGCTAATTCACAGCAAGCGTCTATTGATAAATGGCGATCGCTGTACCCGATAAAATTAAACCACAGCCGAGAACCATCGATTGAGTAATGGGTTCATCTAAGATGAGCGTCCCCCAAAACATGGCAAACAGGGGAACTAAATAAGCCACGGTTAAGGATTTGCTTACGCCAACATTACTTAGCAAATGAAAATACATCACGTATGCCAAAGCAGTGGAAAATAATCCTAGGGCGATCGTCATCCAAATTACTGTCATAGAAGGAAATGCATCAGGTAAAAACCACGGCGTAATTGGCAACAAACATATAGTTGCGCTCAATAAACTTCCTGTTGCCACGACTATAGAATTGACTCCTGATAATTTTTTTTGGGCGTAAGATGCACCCACGGCGTATAAAAAAGCTGCGCTTAATCCCGCTACGACAGCCCAGATAAAACTATTGGTTACAGGAAGTTCAGTCCAGCCGACAAGTATTGTTACCCCCGCAAAACCGACGATCAAACCGATAAACTGACTCAAAGTTAATTTTTCTCTCAACCACAAGCCTGTAATTAACGTCCCAAATAAGGGTGTCATGGCATTCAGTAGGGAAGAAAACCCCGCAGGAAGATACAAAGCAGCAAAAGCAAATAATAAAAAAGGAATTGCTGTATTGATACAGCCGATTACCAATAACGGAATTAAATTCTTGCGGATTTCGCCGATCAGATTAAAGCGAGTTGCCACTAACAATAAGGTTATACCAGCTAACACTACCCTTAATTCAATTAATAATACTGGGCCTAAAACAGGTGCAGCAATTCTCATAAATAAAAAAGAAGCACCCCACACCGCAGCAAGTAACAGTAGCTCTAGTAGATTGGAAAATTTCATGTTAGTAAAAAACTAGAACTCGCAACTCAATTTATTTTAAGCATATTCAAGATTGAGATCACACCTTAATGGTAATCACTCTAAAGGCATCACTGTTTTATTACAAATAAAATACAGATAATCACTATTTAATAATCATTAATAATCACAGATTAAGATGCTTACTTCTAAAATCAAGGTCAAGTCATGGTGGGGCATTGCTTTATTAACAGCCATCGTTACTATTGTCTCACCGTCGTCCGTCAAAGCCGAACAAGATAATATGTTTGAAATGATTGGTACAGAAGATTTTCTGCAAATGACTGCCAAAATGATGAATAGTAGTCTACCAATGATGGTTGATGCAGATACTCAGTGGGATTCTTCCTCTGCTGGGCCAGGAAAAACCCTAAGTTATAATTACACTCTAATCAACTATTCGACTGCCAATATTGATAGCTCACTATTTGCCAACAATATTCGTTCAACTATAACCAAGACTGTTTGTACTACTCCTGCTACACAAATTTTTCCCGACAACGGTGTCTCACTCAATTTTAATTATTACGACAAGACTCATAACTTGATTGCCAAAATACAAGTTGCTCCTAGTGATTGCCAATAGCTATTAATTTAATCTTAATTTAAACAAATACTCGATGCTGTAAGGATGGCATCTGTTGGCGCACCTGCTGTAAACGTTGCGGATTAATCTCTGCTACTGCTACTCCAGGTGCGTTTCCTGCATCAGCAAGAATTACTCCCCAAGGATCGACAATCATGGCGTGTCCATGAGTATAGCGACGTTCGTAGTGGTTGCCTGTTTGAGCGGGAGCAATTACATAACAGGTGTTTTCGATCGCTCTTGCCTGCAACAGTACTTGCCAATGATCTTTGCCAGTAAAGGCAGTAAAGGCAGCAGGAATAAACAAAATATCTGCTCCCTGACGAGAAAGATAACGATAAAACTCTGGGAAACGCACGTCATAACAGATAGATAGACCTAATTTACCCAGCTGTTCTGATTCATAAATAGTAGGAATTTCAGTTCCCGCCATCACAGTACTAGATTCTTGATAAGTGTTACCATCAGGAACATTGACATCAAAGAGATGGACTTTTTGATAGATGGCTACCTGTTGACCATCGGGAGTAACTAAAGATGCCGTGTTGTAAGCCTTTTGTGGATTATCGCCTACGGGTACAGGAAAGCCACCACCTAAAATTGTAATTTGAAATCGCTGCGCCATTTTTTTGAGAAACTGTTCGGTTTTGTGCGCAATTTCCTTTGCTTGAGCAACTTTATCCATTTCCTGACCCAAAAAAGCAAAATTCTCAGGTAGACTGACCAATTCTGCTCCCCGACGGACGGCTAATTCGATTAATTCTTCTGCTTCGACCAAGTTTTTGGTCAGGTCGGGTTTGCTGGTCATTTGCACAGCGGCGGCGAGATATGACTTCATGGAAAGACTTAATTTGTTGGTTGAGCTGTTCTAGGATATAGCTAAAAGATTAGTTTAAGGAACTTTATTTATAAAGAGAATCCTACTGGCAACAAATCTTTAATAGTTGAAGTTTGCCATCCCTGATTTGCGCGAAAAATAACTTGAGCATTTTGTCCAAATTCCCAGATCACTTGACGACAAGCACCACAAGGAGAACAGGAAACATTATGACTATTAGCTACAGCGATCGCTTTTATGGTTATTGTATCGTGACCGCTACCAATTATGGCATTGGCGATCGCATTTCTTTCGGCACACATACTCAAACCATAGGAAGCATTTTCCACATTACAACCTGTAAAGATTTCTCTGGTGGAAGTTAACACCGCTGCGCCTACTTTAAACCCAGAATAGGGAGCATAGGCACTTTTGATGGCTTGGGTTGCGCTTTCAATTAGCTGGTCTTGTTCTGATTCAGTTAATTCGGTGGTCATCATAAATTTGACAGGGTGAATGGTATTCTCCCTTACGAGCCTGCTATTGAAGCTACACTTTGCTTAACTTGGGATCTGCCTTTAGCTACAGCATTTGCCAAATTATGCATCATGGTTTTAGTTGTCTCCCAATTAACGCAAGCATCGGTGATACTCTGACCATAGACAGAAGGTTTGCCATTTTCAGGAATGGATTGATTTCCCTCGATCAAGTGGCTTTCAATCATTACTCCCGCAATATGCTCCGAGCCAGCTTCAATTTGTTGATTAATGCTATCTAACACATTAACTTGTTGGCGGTAATCCTTGCGACTATTACCATGACTGCAATCAATCATAATGCGAGAGTTCATTGTTTTCTTTTTCAAAGCTGTAACTGCTGCTTCAATATCAGCCGCTTCATAGTTTGGTTTAGCTGCGCCACCTCGCAAAACGAGATGTCCATCGGGGTTACCAGTAGTTCTGACAATACTGGCTAATCCATCTTGATTAATACCTAAAAAATGGTGCGGAATTTTAGCGGTGAGCATGGCGTTAATCGCTGCGGTAAAGCTGCCGTCAGTCCCATTTTTATAGCCTACGGGCATTGATAAACCAGAAGCCATCTGACGATGAATTTGGCTTTCGGTAGTCCTTGCACCGATCGCTGTCCAGCAAATTAGGTCGGCAATATATTGGGGAGTAATCGGATCGAGTAATTCTGTCGCTGCGGGTAAACCATTACTAGCTAGGTCTAACAGTAGCTTTCTGGCAGTTCTCAAACCGTTGTTAATGTCGTAGCTATTATCTAGATCGGGATCGTTAATCAAACCTTTCCAGCCCACATTAGTTCTAGGCTTTTCAAAGTAGACTCGCATGACAATTTCTAGCTGATCTCGCAACTGCGATCGCAACTGAGCTAGTTTTTCTCCATACTCATGGGCTGCTGCCACGTCGTGAATTGAACAGGGCCCAACCACTACCAGCACTCTCTTGTCTTCACCTTCAAGGATCTGGCGAATGCGATCGCGAGTTTGAGCTACCAGTTGAGCAACTTTGGGGGCGATGGGTAATTCACTTTTAATAAATGCAGGGCTTAACAAGGGTCTAGTTTCAATAACGTGGAGATCGCTGGTAATATTAATATCCATATTTTTAATAAATGTTTTTAAAGATCTGTGTTGGGCAAGAGAATAGACAGGTAAGACTATATAATTATCGCTGATTATCTAAATTCTGTGGCGCTAACCTGAGATCCAAATTTCACTTCTGATCTAGTCTACATTTTTTAGCTCAAGCAACTATCATTAGTTGGCTCGTAACTTAAGTTAAATCATGCTACAAAATCTCTCAGTACGGTTATCCTGTTATAGATCTAACTGATATCGTACATAATTATTCGCAAATCTTTATGAATACCCATATTGTTACGGGCGTTGCCGGATTTATTGGCTCACATTTAGCCGAAACTCTTTTACAGCAAGGAGCAGAAGTTATCGGGGTCGATCAATTTAACGATTATTACGATCCGCAACTCAAACATAACAATTTGGTCAATCTCAAGCAGTATGCCAACTTTAAATTTATCAAAGCAGATATTCAAGAATTAGACTGGCGAGAATTATTAGCAGGGGTCGATGTTGTTTATCATCAGGCAGCTCAAGCAGGAGTTAGAGCTAGCTGGGGGGAAGGATTTAGAAACTATACAGAGAGAAATATTAATGCAACTCAGGTGATCTTAGAAGCAGCCAAGCAGGTTAAATCTTTAAGCAGAATTGTCTATGCTTCTAGTTCATCGATTTATGGCAATGCAGTGACGATGCCTACTCCCGAAACTCTATGTCCTTTACCCGTTTCTCCCTACGGCATTACGAAACTTGCAGGAGAGCGTTTATGTTGGCTATATCAGCAAAACTTTGATGTTCCTGTTACTGCTTTACGTTACTTTACCGTCTATGGCCCAAGACAACGACCAGACATGGCTTTTCACAAGTTTTTTAAGGCAGCAATTGCTCGCAAATCAATCAACATTTTTGGTGATGGACAACAGACTAGAGACTATACATTTGTCAGGGATATTGTAGCTGCTAACTTAGCTGCGGGGAAAATACCAGAGGCTATTGGTGAAGTGTTTAATATTGGTGGCGGTAGTCGGGTAAATCTGATTGAGCTATTAGACATGATGGAACAAGTAATGGGACTACCCATTGGCAGAAATTATTTAGAGAATGCTGTGGGTGATGCCCGTCATACTAGCGCCGATATTACTAAAGCTCAGAAGATTTTAGGTTATATACCCCAAGTTTCTCTCATGGAAGGATTAGCCGAACAATGGCAATGGATTCAGTCGTTGTATATTTGAATCTGTAGGGGCGAACGGCCGTTCGCCCCTACTTGCGAATCGCCCCTACAGATCGGTAAACTGGTTCATAAACTTGCGATCGATGTAATCTTTAAGTCGCCAGAAAAGAGCAGAACGCCAGCCTAAAGAGTCCCAAGATGCGATCGCCTTTTGGTCACCCGTACCGATCAAAGCCAAATATTTATCCTGGGGTATATAGCTCTGTAGCGGTTTTTTAGTCAGAATATTCTGCCAGTTGTTAAATAATGGCTGTCCTTGGCGCACCGCAAAAACTCCTGCTTTGGGACGTTGATAGTTAACCATGGTGGCTATATCTCCCGCAGCAAATATGTGCGGATGAGAAATCGACTGGAGAGTGTCGGCAACTAAGATAAAGCCGTGAGCATCGGTTTTTAAATGAGACTCTTTAATCCAGCTTGGTGCAGTAGCTTGAGTTACCCAAAAAATATTACTTGCTGCAATTTTTAATCCTGACTGGCAAATAATTTGATCTGCTAAAACTTCGCTCACGTCTTGCTGTAAATATAATTTAATACCTCGTTGCTGAATAATTCTGGTTAGCTTCTTACTTACCCAGTCATTGTGTCCAGATAATAACTGTTTACCGCGATGGATTAAATGAATTTCTGGAGTACTCTTGCCTTTTAAAATTGCTCTTAAACAGGTTTGCATATTTAAAGCTAACTCTACACCTCCTGCACCACCGCCGACGATCGCAATTGATAGGGGTTGTTCTGGATTAGCTGCTGCCAACTGCTTTAACTTATACCAAGCATCAAGAAAAACTGGAACGGGTTTAGCGGGGATAACATATTCTTTTGCCCCAGGAACAGTGAGGGTTTGAGGAATACTGCCAATATCTAAAGATAAATAATCAAACGTTAGCTGCCGAGATGTACAAATTATCTGGTTGTGATCTGGATCGATGCCAATAGCGCGATCGCAAATGAATTTCGCCCCCGCAAACTGAGCCAAACTAGGCAAGTCGATATGCGTCTCATTGTAGTTATAAAACCCCGCCACATGACCAGGCAGCATCCCCGAATAGGGTGTTTTTTCGACATCACTAATTAAAGTTAAATCAACGTCTGGTAGAGGATTTAAACCCCATTTTCTTAAGGCGATCGCATGAGCATGACCGCCACCAATTAATATTAGCTTTTGGCTCATAAATATTTATCTTAAAATATCTAATCCTGACTGATTAAAGATTTAGTCTGCCTGTAGTAAATAATTGATATCCTCCTGTAAAACTAGCCAGAGAAATCACAAACTGCCAAAGACTTGTAGGTTGTAAAATGGCTCGACTACTAAGAAAAACCGCGATGATGCCAATGGCGATCGCAATCACAGCAAATTCTTTATTGCTTCGAGGCAAGATAAAAAACATCAGCACGCCTATAGTTAAAAATAGGATAGAAGTATCTGCTGCAACTCCCCTCCACCAATAGGGAGAAAGATTATTTGTAAAGTAAATATTTTTGCCGAGAAAATAAATTCCTAGTAATAATAACCCTAGTCCAAGTAGTCTAGTCAATAATCGCATATTTATAGTGGTTGAAATGTAATTCTAGAATGCCCAAATAATCGCGATCGTTTCAGTTTTTAGTTGAGAATTAATTGTAGGGGCAAACAGCGGTTCTCCCTTACTAAAGTTAATCGCAAGTCGCTTCTAGATAATCGGCGATCGCTTTAGCAATTTCTACTTTACCTACTACTTTTTGTGGCGATCGCTCTTTGGTTACTAGATAAGCTACCTGTGCGCCTGTAGCTTGATGTTCTTCCCCTCGATTGGCTACCACCATTTGATAACCCTGTTGTAATCTACTTTTCGCAATATCGATCGACTCTTCATGGGAGATATTTTCTTGGTATTTAAACGTAATCATGCCTAAGCTAGGAAACTTAGCTCTTACTTCCCTAATTACTTTGGTGGTTGGGATTAAATCAATTTTAGACAATTCACCACTAGGAATTTTGCCAGGGAATACTTGAGTAGGTTGGTAATCAGCTACCGCAGCGGAAAAGATGCCATAACGATAATTAGTTTGTAACTCTGTCATGACTTCAGTTAAATACTCATCGTAGGTAGTAACTATTTTGTGCGGAAGATACTCAGGAGGAGAATAACTACCCTGTCCATGAATTAATTTTACTTTTGCCCCCCGCAAATATAATTCTTCAGCAATACAAGCTCCTAATTTCCCTGTGAAGCGATTAGTTAGACGACGGATATGATCGATAGGAACAGGGGTAGGGCCTCCTGTAACCAAAATGGGGATATCCTTAAGAGAAGATTGGCTAACTGCGCGACAGACGGCAAAGGCGATCGCTTTTTCATCGGGGAGATTGTTCTTGCCATAAGCGACTTGTGGCGGAATGATTTTAATTCCCAAGCGATCTAACTTGTGCAGAGATTCCGTCAGAATTGAATTATGCAGACTACCATGCATCGTTGGCGCAATTAGAATTTGGGTTTTACCCCGCTCCATTCTGCCAATCGCTGAACCTAAACTAGAAGTAATTACCCCATCGGCAATACCCAAAGCCATCTTGTTCATAGTGTTATATGTGGCAGGGGCAACTAAATAAGCAGCAAAGGGATTGTCATCGCTCAAATGTTCGGCATTTGCCGTGAGCTTGGTAATCACAGGATTAACAGTACTCCACTCCAAAGCATCAATAGTGGTATAGCGCAAAGCTTCAGGGGAAACAAACGCCACCACATCTGCACCCTGACGACGAAGAGTACGGGCAATTAGAGGAGCTTTCATCGCTGCAATACTACCCGTTACCAATAAAGCAATGCGCTTAGATTGTAAATGAGTTGATTCTAAGGCTACTTCGCGATCGCCTAATGCCGATTCTGGTGGCGATTCAAAATCCCATTTGTTCATGCGTTGTGAATGAGCTTCGTTTAAATTCATTAGTTTTTAAGCTTTTAGCTTTTAGCTATCAGCTTTTAGCTTTTAAGAAGTGAAAATTAATTAGAATCGACTAACTAACTAGCTAGGTGGAATTAAATATAAAACCAAAAAAAAGATAGATTTTAGTGGTTATTTCTTATCTCTCCCTAATTCCCTAGTTCCCTAATTCCCTACCAGGCTATCTTCTAATTAATTTGACGAGCGGAAATGCTCTCGGTTAGAGAGCTTATTCCACGCTCGTGTTGACCTACCTACTTAATCCGCTTTGCCTGTTTGAAACAACCGACCAACAATTTCTTCAACAGGTGGATCGCTGACGTTTAAATCTTGTACCTGCAACTGTGCCAAAATACGCGAGATGGTTGCAGTTAACTTTTCTCTGGGTACGAGCAAGCGAACTTCTTGTCCTTGAATTGACTCCACCTCACCAAAATCAGCTAGTACATCTGGTGACAGAGCCTGAGCCAACTCTACTTTAACTTGGCGATAGGGAGCAAAACGGTCGAGTAAATCATCTAATAAACCATCGTAAATTAATTGTCCTTGATGAATTAATAAAACGCGATCGCATAATGCGGTAATATCTGCCATGTAGTGACTAGTCAGTAAGATTGTCGCTCCATAACGTTGATTGTACTGTTGCAGAAATTCCCTAACTGCTACTTGGGCATTAACATCTAAACCCAAAGTCGGCTCATCGAGAAACAATACTTGAGGGTGATGCAGCAGTGCTGCTAATAACTCTGCCTTCATTCTTTCCCCCAAAGATAGCTTACGCACTGGTTGGTGTAGCTTATCGGACACATCTAACATAGTGGCTAATTCTCCCAAACGCTGTTTAAAAACGCGATCGGGAATATTATAAACAGCAGCATTAATTCGCAGGGAATCTAAAGCAGGTAAATCCCACAGTAGCTGTTGCTTTTGCCCCATGACTAAGCTCATTTTGTGTAAAAACTGTGGTTGGCGACGGAAAGGAACATAATCTGCTACCTTAACTTCTCCTGCTGAAGGATGAATCAAACCCGTCAGCATTTTCAGGGTAGTTGTTTTCCCCGCACCATTCCCACCTAAAAACCCGACTACTTCTCCTGGCTGAATTTTAAAAGAGACATCTTGCACCGCTTTAATTTCTCGATAGCTACGGCGAAAAAAGTGAGTCAAAGTACCTTTTAATCCTGGCTGCTTGATTGCCACAGGATAGATTTTACTCAGGTTATCAACAACAATAATGGACACAATAAAGTTTTATATCCTGCACATTAGATTGTAGTTGATTGAGCTTAATTTTTGTTTAAGTCCCGCTAACTGCTTTTTTATTATCATTTAGAGTGCGTTTGCTCTGACAGTATCGGCACAACTGCCAAAGTAAGTGAAAACTTAGTACCTATCCCAACTTTACTTTCTACCTCAATTTTACCGCCGTGGATCTCCACTAAATTTTTAACTATTGATAGACCTAAACCATTACCAGGTAAACTATCGACGTTGGATCCTCGAAAAAATGGCTCAAATATTTGTGGCTGGTCTACTTCTAAAATACCAATTCCCTTATCCTTAATCTCAATAATTACTTGTTCTTTTTCGCCTAAAACTTCAAACTCAATCTTGCTGCCGTTTAGAGAATACTTGATCGCATTTGATAGCAAGTTGGTAAGAACATGATGCAATATATTTTTATCGATGCAAGTAGTCTGGCAATTATGACGACTAGAAAATTCAATAGTTTGCTGTTTACAGTCGCTCAACGGCTTCATTTGTGCTATTAAAGAGCAGCAAAACTCATCTAGCTCCATTGGTTCTGGCTTAAAGTCAATTTGTCCGACTTCCGACTTGCCAAAAAACGTCAACTCATCTAGCAGCACGTTAATTTGTTCGACTGCCGTTTGAATATTATTAAAATACGACGGTAATTTTGTGTTACTAATCCATTTGTTTTTAGACTGTTTTAATAAGCTATTAGAGAAGGAAATAATATTTAATAAGGAGCGGAATTGATGACAAAGCATAGAAACGAAAAGCGATCGCAGTTGGCTGAACTGCTGAGCTTCTTGTGTTGTCTGGACTGTCTCTATCTTACCTTGGGTGTTCTCTAGTTCTGACTCGGTTCGCTGTTTAAGTTCGGTAATATCCCAGATACTCCAGACTCTGCCAATGATTTTGTCGTCTAATCGCTGGGGCTTAGAATATTGCGCGAACACTCTACCTTCTTTTAGCTCTAGAATGTCATAGGCTTCGGTCTCAGATTCTCTGGAAATCTTCCAAACAGAACGGCAAAAAACTTCTGGGTTTTTAAGCTGGCGAGCAAAAAAGTTTTGACATTCCTCAGAGTCTTTCGATAAAGTTAGCGAGTCGGGAATTTTCCACATCTCCAAGAATTTTTGATTGTGGCTAAGAATTTCTCCCTCATGACTAACGGCAATAATACCGTAGGCAGCAGACTCGAGGGTTCCACGTACTAGAGACAAAGTTTTTGCCAGTTGAGCTTCTGTCTTTTTTAATTGAGAAATTTCTTGATGAAGATTGTTAATGTGCGCTTCTATACAAAAAAACGGGTCTTTGTCTGAAAGCTTTGGAGATTCAGGCATTATCGATCTCAAGAAAGTATAGGTATCTTTTGACTAGTCTGATTTCACCCACGGCTATTTAAACAACCTAATAGTAAATTAAACATAAAATAGAGCTTTTTAACAAATTTTATTACTTCAAAATTTGGCTCGAGTAATTTAAGCGGATCAGCTTAAGTATTAATCTATATTAGGCGCAGATCTGTGCGCTACCGTACATAGCTCTCAAAAATTATAATTGGCAAAAAAACATATGTGCCGAAGAGACGGTATTTTTTAGGAAAACCAACTAACTAAGAATCCTCCTAAAGGAGGAGGTTTTTAATCCATCTATTAAACAATAGTATCAATAAGAGAATATTAAACAGTTAATTTGATGAATTTGATTGATTTGATTGATTTAATTGGTTTGTCTTATCTCAAGTTACGATCATTTTTTAGATAAGCTAACCTCTGGGAAACAAACTACCTCTAGTTTTTAAAAATATTTTATTAAGTAAAATAAGGTCGCTGCGCGTCCGCTCCGTAATTATTTTAGTTAGACAAAACTTACTTTATCTTATATTTTCTCAAAGTAAAAAGCGAACTCATGTCAAAAATTCTGGTCATTGAAAATGAGGCACTTACCCGCGATCTGTTTCGGGACTGTTTAGAAGCTGAGGGGTTTCAAACTCTTGGGGCTGAAGATGGTTTAACTGGCATTGAACTAGCACGACAGCATCTTCCTAATTTGGTGCTTTGCGACGTTTTGATGCCCAAACTTAACGGCTACGAGGTTTTGAGAAGGCTACGCCAAGATACTACGACTACAACTATTCCTTTTATTTTTATTACTGCTATGACAGGAAAAGCCGATCTCCGCCAGGGAATGTCGCTAGGAGCTGATGATTATCTTACTAAGCCTTCTACTGTAGAAGAGTTACTGGAAGCGGTTTGGGTTCGACTGAACAGATATAATATACTGCAAAAATGTTACAGCTGTGATTATCACCTCCCCGAAGCGACTGTAGCCTCTACGGTTTCTGACTGCGAGGCTGATTTTCTGTTGCCAAATATTCCAGAGTTTAGTGAAGTATTTAAGTTTATTGAAGCCAACTACAATCAGGGAATTACTTTGTGCGATGTAGCTAAGGCAGTAGGCTATTCACCAGCTTACTTAACGAATAAAATTAAGCAAGAAACGGGACGTACAGTAAACCGCTGGATTATTGAACGTCGTATGGCTCAAGCGCTTTTCTTACTCCGCAGTACAAATCAATTAGTAGAAGAAATTGCTGTAGCAGTTGGATATCAAAATACTTGTTATTTCTTCCGCCAGTTCCGTCAATATCAAGGAACAACTCCTCAAGCTTGGAGGGAGAAGCATCTTTTAGCAGGCGTTAGGGAAAGAGAGATGACCTGCGGGCGTTAATGAAAACTTAAACCTAAATTAATCTAAGGGAAATCTGTTGTTTGTCAAAGCTTCTTTAATAGCTTCAAAGTCTAGATTCTCACGATCTTCTACGGTATGTTCATTGACGACTAACTCGTTCTCAGGCGTGATCATACCAACATAGCCATCTTTCAAGACGTACTCTGATAAAGACTGAGGCAGATGTACTTCTCCAAGAGTAATGGGGATTAATTCGTAATAAAAACCGTTTTTGATTAATGCGTAGGCTATGATGTCTTCAATCAAGTATTTTTCGTTTATCATATAAACAACTTTCCACCCATCAGCTGCTGAGATTAACTGCTCTAGCGTGTATAAATTATCAAAATCATTTTCGGCAACAGCTAGTGTCATGTCGGTAAAGGTTAAAGATTGCATACAGTTTTAATGTTTATTAAATAGCTTACGTAAGTTTTTAAATTTAAAAATTTTAGTAAAAAGAATTAACAAACCGAGAGTTTAGATCTGAGAAACTCTTTACATATGCAATTAGATAAGCTGTTACGCTTTTGATTTATTAGTTGAGACTTATGGCTAAAAAAACTGCGTGAGCAGAGCGGTCAGAACTATAGAACGCAGCTCAATCGTCACCGACACGAAGCCTCCCAATCGTCATCAAAGGTAGGGAAGGTGTGCCACAAAAGCTATCCTGGCGCAAGAAAGGGCAAATTTTTCTCTTCATTTAACTTTATTTAAAAAGTAGGAAATTTAGATACGCATTAATCATTAGTTTCAGATTATAAGCTTATTCCTAGCATATTTAAAGACAAATTTGCTACATTAACTAGTAATGTCAAATTTGATTGAAGATCTTCAGTAATCAACAATCAGTAATGCCACGTCCCAAAATGACTAAACCTTCGGCAATAGAGCGCAAATTATCGGCAGATATAGTGGTGCTTGTAAGGATATAGCCAAACAGTGATGTTGATGGTTCAATGCTAAATGATTTGACCTATAGCTTGTTATCAGGGCTTCGTCTACCCTCCTCCTTCTGTCTTCGTTTATTAAACAAGTGCTATGGCAGGCTGCTGCCAGCGATCTACTGCTTTACCAACGATCGCTAGTTCCTGAATCAGTCGATCAAAGCGATCGGGAGTCAAACATTGAGCACCGTCAGACAGAGCTTTAGCGGGGTTAGGATGAACCTCAATCATTAGAGAATCTGTCCCAGCAGCGATCGCCGCTTTCGCCATTGTCGGAACAAGTGCAGATATCCCCGTAGCGTGGCTGGGATCGACCATAATTGGGAGGTGAGTTAAAGAACGCAGTACAGGCACAGCAGAAAGATCTAAGATATTGCGAGTGTAAGTGCGATCGAAAGTACGAATACCTCGTTCGCAGAGAATAACGTTGGCATTGCCAGCCGCCAGGATATATTCAGCAGCCATCAGCCAGTCATCAATAGTGGCAGCCATACCGCGCTTGAGCAGCACTGGTTTGTCTTGCGCTCCCACCTTCTTCAATAGCGAGAAGTTCTGCATATTTCTGGCACCAATTTGCAGGATATCAGCCACTTCGGCAACCCGATCGAGATCGGCTGTATCCATTACTTCTGTGATTATCCCCAGTCCCGTCACTTCTCGCGCTTTCGCCAGTAAGTCCAAAGCACTTTCGCCATGACCTTGGAAGGAGTAAGGTGATGTGCGAGGCTTGTACGCTCCACCTCGAAGGAACTTAGCTCCTGCTGCCTTGACTCGCTGTGCCGTTTCCACAATCATCGACTCGTTTTCTACCGAGCAGGGACCAGCTACCAGTACAATGGGTTGATTTTCCCCAAAGGTAACAGCACCGTTGGGTGTAGGCACGATGACTTCGCTCGCTTCGCCATAGCGATATTCCCGACTGACTCGCTTGAAAGGTTTTTCTACTCGCAAAACTTGTTCGATCCTAGGACTTACTTCCTGCACCTGTAGCGGATCGAGATCCGCCGTATCGCCAATCATACCGATTACGACCTTGTGTTTGCCAACACTTTTTTCTGTCGTTACCTGCCAGGTAGCTCTCAACTCTAAACAAATCCGATTAATTTCTTGTTCTGACGTACCAGATTGAATCACAACGATCATTTTAAAATTCTTTTTGTTTTACTTGTTAAATAGAGTGGGTTTAGCCCACTAATGAAGAAATTGAGCCAGTTGTGACAACTTTCTCCAGGCTTCTCCACTTTGCAGCACCTCTTTAGCCAGGGCAAAACCCCGTGCAAACGTATCGAAATTAGGCTCTTCGCCGATGGCTTCGCCCACAAAAAGTGCTAACGCAGCGTTTAAAGCAACGACATCCTGCTGTGCCTGAGTACCCCTACCTTGAAGTACTGTTCTAAGAATATCCGCGTTTTCCTGCACGTCGCCACCCCGTAGTGCCAACGTGGGAGCATTTTTAATGCCGAGTTCTTTGGGGTCTAACTTAATTAAGCTTACTTTGTCAGTGGCGATCGCCAGATCGTTAATATCTGCTAATCCTGCTTCATCTAATTTTTCCCGTCCGTGAACGATAACCGCTCTGGTTCCCAATTGAGATAAAACTTCGGCAAACGTTTTGACCAATGTTGGGTCGCTCACTCCAATCACTTGCCCAGTAGGATGTAAAGGATTGACAAGCGGGCCTAGCAAATTAAAAATAGTGCGTATTTTGAGGGTTTTCCGCAGGGGAGCAACGGCTTTAAGGGCAGGATGCCAGCCAGGAGCAAACAGAAAAGTAATGCCCACCTCGCTTACTGCTCTTTGGATCTTTTCTGGTTCAGCCCTCAGATTGACTCCTAAAGCTTCCAAAACATCTGCCGAACCAGTTTTACTCGAGGCTGAGCGATTACCGTGTTTAGCTACCTTGATTCCAGCAGCAGCCGTTACAAAAGCAACCGCCGTAGAAATATTAAAGGTTGATGCTCCATCTCCTCCCGTACCGCAGGTATCAACTAACGGAGACGTGTTTGTTAATGTGTTTTCGAGTTGTACTGACTGGGAGTGCAAAACCTGCACCATGCCCATCAGTTCTGGAGCCGAGACGCCTTTTGCCTCAAACGCTGCTAAAATCGCTCCCGATAGGACGGTCGGAATAGATTCGCTCAGCCAGCCCTGCATCAGATCGGTCGCTTGGTCAACTGAAAGTGATTGTTTGGCCAACAATTGTTGTAACAAACTCGACCAGCTAGAGGAGTCAGACGTTGACGATGGTTTTTGAGCAATGAAAGTTTCTACCATAAGTCAATTTTGTTACTGATTGTGTGTTTACACCCTCGATTTTTTATCGATTTCTTCCTGTTGCCTGTTGCCTATTGTAAATTCCAGAATTTGGCAACAGTTTGCACGTCTTTGTCCCCGCGTCCAGAACAGTTAATGACAATTCGAGGACTTCCTTCTAACTGGGGACAGAGGGTTTCTAGATAAGCAAAAGCGTGAGCCGTTTCTAAAGCTGGAATAATTCCTTCTAATTTAGACACGCGCTCAAAAGCCTCTAAAGCCTGATCGTCGGTAATGCTGTAATATTCAGCGCGTCCGCTATCTTTGAGATAACTATGCTCCGGCCCGACGCCAGGGTAGTCTAGTCCAGCACTAATTGAGTGTGCTTCGATC